>NZ_JAXCID010000013.1:0-96069 GCF_035985125.1 Arthrobacter sp. CG_A4
GATTGTCCAGCCCAGGGACATGCCCATTCTTCGCACCCAAGACTGGGCATAATGACACTATGTCCATCCGCTGGGCCCGGCGCGGGGCATGTCCCCTTGGGCGGGTGTCCAGTCCGATTGTCCAGCCCAGGGACATGCCCATTCTTCGCACCCAAGACTGGGCATAATGACACTATGTCCATCCGCTGGGCCCGGCGCGGGGCATGTCCCTGAGCGCGGCCACCGCCCCCGGACCCCGACAAACCAACGGAAATGCCCGTTAGCTGCGACGCACCCGGTGGAGTCCTTCGCGGATCCTCGACCAGGATCGCGCGGCGCCCCGCCGGGTGAGCTGTGCTGTGCGGGCCAGGGCACGGAACGGTGCGGTGACGGCGCGGCGCGACCGCGACATGGTTGACGGTGGCAGCCAGACTGCACGCGCGCGCACGAGGGGCCTCGCGTTGGCCCGCAGGGAAGTCCGCACGGCGGCGATCCTGACGGCGGCCGTGCTGGCTTCCTTGCCGCCGCCCGCGCCGTCCCGCCCATCCCCGTGGTCCCGTTTGTCCCGCCCGTCCGAGCCGTCCCGCCCGTCCCCGCCCTCCGCCGGGGCGGGGCGTCCGTACTGCCGGCGCTCGAAGTCTGCGGTCAGGGCGCCCACGGCCTGGTGCCCGGCGGCGTCGGGGCCGTCCGGTTCGCCCAGTGCCGCGGACGTGCGCAGCCGGCCGGAGAACTGCCGCGGGGTCTCGCTGGTGTGCGGCACCACGCCGTAGTCTGTGGCGAGGTCGCGCAGTTCGGCCCAGGCCGGCAGGGCTGTTCCGATGCCGCCGGACGCCCCGGAACCGTTCAGCCGCCGGCGCCGGAGACCGGCGCGGGCCAGCTGGGGCGAAGCCAGGAGCAGGGCCAGGAACGCGAGCGCGCCGGCACCGAACAGCACGGGCAGAAGGCTGCCGCCGTCGTCCGCCGGGCCGGCGCCGCCCGGAAGGGGCAGCGGGGCGGCGCCCGGCAGCGGTGTGGAGGTGGGGCCGGCATTCGGAATCAGCCCGTCGTTGCTTTCATTGGTGCTGGCTCCGCTGGGGGCGGCGCCCTCGGTGGCGTACGACGGGACGACGCCGCGGGACGGGGTCGGTTCGAAGGGGACCCAGCCCACGCCCTGAAAATACAATTCCGGCCAGGAGTGGGCATCCCGGGCATCCACCTCGAACTCGGGCAGTGCCCCGTGGCCTGCGATCGAGACGGTGGCGCCCGTGGGCCGGCCTGGGGCGTAGCCGACGGCTATCCGGCTGGGGATGCCCTCCAGCCGGGCCATCACGGCCATTGCCGCGGCGAAGTGGATGCAGTAGCCGCTCTTCTGGGTGAGGAAGTCGGCCAGTACCGAGAGCCCGTTGCCGTCGTAGCCGCCCTGCACGGGGGATTGCAGGGAGTAGCTGAAGTTCGGTGAGCGCAGGTACCGCTGGATGGCCATGGCCCGGGCGTAGGGGGTGGTGCTTCCCGCCGTGACCGAGGCGGCTGTCTTCCGGACGATGTCCGGAACGTTGTCCGGCGGACGGATGAACTGCTCCGGGATTCCCTGCACCGGCCCGGAGGCCTGCTCGAGCACCTCCGGTGTGAGCTGCGGGGCAACGGACAGGACCAGGTACTGCTGGTCGCGGGAATTGGTGTCGACTCCCTTGACGCTGAGGGTGGCCGGGTCCCAGCTCCAGCGGCCCGTCAGCCCGTTGACGGCCTCCGGGGCGTAGGGCGCCGGAAGGTACGGGCTCGTGAACTGGCCGGTGTTGATGGCTGTGACCACCCGAAGCTCCGTCGCGGTGGATTCGAGCCCGGTACCCATCCGCCCGGTGCCCAGACGCCGGCTGTCCTCGCGGTCGTCCGGTGCCCAGGAATCGCCGCTGAAGCTGTCCACCGTCACGGACCGCAGGTACGGGGTGGTCGGCGCGTTCGTGGCAAAGGTGATCCGGCCGTCGCCGGAGGGGCTGCGCAGGCTGTTGCCCAGGCTGATCATCGGGTTGAGCCCGGTGGCGCTGCCAAACGGGTTCAGCCTCGAGCCCTGAGGGAAGGCGCCCTGGTCGAAGCCCGGGACAACCAGCTGGAGCAGCACCGTGACGGTCAGCGCCAGCGCGCCCGTCAGGCCGGCGCGCCGGAACTGGCCGGGGTTGCGGGCGGTGTCGGCCCCGGTGCGGGGATCGGGGGCAAACCAGTGGCTGCAGCCGAGGATCATAAGATAGCCGACGGCGGCGCCGGCGAACCCGAGCACACCGACGCTCTGCGGCTTGACCATGGCCGGAACGATGAGGATAGCCAGGATTCCGAGGCCGCTCGTTGCCGGCAGGGCCAGCGGGAAGGCGAGTGCATCCACGAGGATCACCAGCAGCCCCAGCACGGCGCAGATGAGCAGAACGATCCCGGCGTTGGGGGCCACGGGGGCGCTCTCGGCGAGGACCGTCTCGCTGGCCCGGCGCAGATACCGGCCCAGCTGCGTCATAGTGGCCCCCGAGGGGATAAAGCCGATGATGCTGTGCGGACGGAAGAAGGTGAACGTCAGGATCATCACCAGCGACGCCAGGCCGCCGAGCTCAACAAAGACGGTGCGCCAGCGCAGGGCCCGCAGCCCGGCCATGGTGAAAGTGACGGTGAAGACAATCGAAAGGATCGGGGAGTACCACGCCCAGCCCCTCAGTACGCCGTTGAGGCCAAGCGCGGCACCGGCGACGGCGGTTGCCACGGCGAGCGCCATCAGCCATGGCCGGGCGCCCACCCCGGCCCGCGGGGGGCCGGAAACCGGTACGGGGACCGCGGCGCTGCCGGTACGGGAACCGGCGGCGCCACTCTGAGCGCCAGTATCCGAGCCGGTGCCGGTGCTGCGCTGCGGGGTCAGAGTCATCGCCGGCCTCCGACGCCGCGCCGCGCCTCGGCGGTGGCCGGCAGCGGCGCCTGGCCCTGGTCGAACGAGCTCCAGGCCGCCGGGAGGGACGTGCTGGCGGAGACGGCGACGGCCCGCCAGCCGCCCCGGCGGAGGGTCTCCAATACCTCGCCGCTGCCCTGGGCCTGAGCCGTGATGACGATGGCGAAGGCATTCGCTCCGAATCCGGCAGCCGGGGACAGGGCCCGGGCCTCACCCGGGGAGAGGTAGCCCAGGATGGCCAGGACGGGACCCCGCAAGCGGTGGGCGGCGAGCTTGTCCATGAGCCGGTCATCGAAGGGCAGCACCCCCGGCTCCGTGCCGGCGGGCGTTCCGCGGCGGGAAGAGTCCTTGGCTTCTTCGTCGCTGCGCCGGTGGCGGCGGGCGGAGTGCGCTCCGGAGAGTTGGATGGCGGCCAGGCTCTCTGCGACGGACTGCAGCCCGGAGGTCCCGATGTACTCCTCGGCCTCCGGCTCCGGGGCGGACCGCGAATGGCGGAAGGCGGGCTCACCTGCGGCATCGAGGAAGCGCAGGGCATAGTTGCGCTCCGAGAGGTGGGCGCCGATGGACATCGCCGCCGTCACGGCCCACTCGAAGGCGTCGTTCGTGACCAGCTCGTGGCCGCCGGCCGCGGACGCCAGGCCGTGAGAGCCCGCTCCGTGGGAAAAACTGCCGTTGGGAAAGGCCGCCAGACGCTGGTCCAGGATGATAGTCGCTTCGGGAGTGGTGACGGACTCCTCCTGGCGGACCATCAGCTCCCCGTGACGTGCTGTCGCCGCCCAGTGCACGCGGCGCATCGGATCCCCGTGGCGGTATTCACGGGTCATCACGTCGTCGTCGCTCGGGTTGGCGCGGATCCGGCTGGCGGTGACGCCGTCGTGCCCGCGGGCGCCGGCCAGCCCCGTCACGGGAAGTTCGACGGCGGCCGGCGTGACGGTGAGGGTGTCGCCGTCGTCGATGGCATGGCGGTGCAGCGAGAGGCCGAAGGGATCGCTGAACTCGGCCGTCACCGGACCGATCAGGAACTGGCCGCGCTTCCCGGAACGGAGATGATATTCATAGCGGCTGGGCCCGCCCGCCGCCGACCGTGCCGGGAACCGGAACACAGGGGACTCGCCGAACCGGGCCGGCAACTGCTCTTCCATGACCGCGTGCCCGGCCCCGGTTCCGGTCCGGGCGACGGCCAGCCGGACGGTCGTAGTCGCGGCGGTTTCCACGGCGGACGGGTTGAACTCCCGGTACACCTGGAAATTCGGCTTGAGCAAGCGGGTGCCGGCCAGGGAGAGCAACGGCAGGACCAGCAGCAGGATCGCCAGCGCCAGCAGGTCGCGGCGTCCCATCACCTGGGCGGCCAGCAGGAAGACGGAGCCCGCGGCAAGCAGGCCCCAGCCGCGCGTCGTGAAGATATGTTTGGGGAACCGATCCATCAACGCCACGGCGGTGCCATCCCTAGCGGTGGTTCGGGAGCCTGGGCGGCGGAGCCGCTGCGGTCTTCTCACGGGCGGCACGGGCCGTGCCGGCGGAGGCCGCCGCCACATCGGGGCTGACCTGGATTCTGGCCAGGACGGACCGGATAACGCCCTGCGGTGTTTCGCCCGTGCTGGCGGCTTTACGGTCCAGGATGATCCGGTGCGCCAGGACGGATTCGGCCACGCTGGCGATGTCGTCCGGCAACACAAAGTCCCGGCCTTCCAAAGCGGCCGTGGCCTTCGCCGCGCGCAGCAGCTGGAGCATGGACCGGGGGCTGGCGCCGAGCCGCAGCAGGCTGCTCTCCCTCGTGGCGCGTCCCAGGGACACGGTGTACTCCTTGATCGATTCGGAGACGTAGACCTGCTGCACCGCGGCGATCATGGCGGCGACTTCGCCGGCGGTGACGACGGCGGTCACCCGGGTCAGCGGGGACGTCGCCTGGTGGGTCTCCAGCATTTGCATCTCTGACTCCTTGTCCGGATAGCCCATGGAAATCCGAGCCATAAAACGGTCCCGCTGCGCCTCCGGGAGCGGGTAGGTCCCCTCCATCTCGATGGGATTCTGCGTGGCCACGACCATAAAGGGCTCATCCAGCCGGTAGGACTTCCCGTCGACGGTGACCTGGTGCTCCTCCATGCACTCCAGCAGGGCCGACTGGGTCTTGGCGGAGGCACGGTTGATTTCGTCGCCGATGACGATGTTGGCAAACACCGCCCCGGGGCGGAACTCAAAGGACCGCGATGCCTGGTTGTAGATGGATACGCCGGTCACGTCGGAGGGCAACAGATCAGGGGTGAACTGGATCCGGCTCACCGAGCAGTCGATGGTGCGGGCCAGCGTCTTGGCCAGCAGCGTCTTGCCAACACCGGGAACGTCCTCAAGCAGCAGGTGGCCCTGCGCCAGGAGGACGGTCAGTGCCAGTTTCGCGGCCTCGGCCTTGCCATCGATCACGGTGTTGATGGCCGTCAGGATGCGCTCGCTGGCGGCATGGAACGCCTCGGCACCCATGGCCGCGGGCTTCTGCGCCAGCCGCCTCGCCGCTGCGTTTCCCCCCACGGCGGAGCCATCCTGGAAACCCTGGCCTTCGGGGCGGACTTCGTCTACGGAGGTGCGGTGGTAGTCCATCGGCAGCCTTTCAGCCCTGGTGGGTCCCCGGGACGGATCGGCATGAAATGCCGGGCCCTCATCGGGTATGCGTCTGTCTCCTATCAGAGTACTAACACAACCGCCGGACCTGACAGAGAGTTGCGGGGAAATCTCCGCAGGTCCGCTGGAGGCCACGTAGCGCGGTGCGGTTAACTCGCGGTATTGCTCCCGGCTTGGCTCGCCGGTGCCCGCATGGCGGAGACCCCGGTTAAGGTGGAAGGATGTGCAATCCCCTCACTCCCGTCCCGTTCCGTGCAAGCGGCAGCGGTCGTCCCGGCTACCCGCCGGCGCCGGAGCCTCTTCCCGTTCCGGTCATGGACAACCACACGCATCTTGACTTTCCCAACGGCGACTTTCCCAACGGCGACTTTCCCAACGGCGACTTTCCCAACGGCGACTTTCCCAACAAGGGGTTGGCGGTCAGCGTCGCGGATGCCCTCGACGCCGCCGCGGCCGTGGGGGTCCAGGGCGCCGTGCAGGTAGGGTGCGACCTCGAATCCTCCCGGTTCACGGTCCGGGCCGTAGAGCTGGACTCCCGGCTCCTGGGCGCCGTCGCGCTCCATCCCAACGACGCTCCCCGCTACGCCGCCAGGGGCGAACTGGAGGCCGCCCTGGCCGAGATCGAAGCCCTGGCCGCCCACCCGCGAATCCGGGCGATCGGCGAGACGGGCCTGGACTTCTTCCGGACCGAGGCGGAGGGACTGGCCCCGCAGCGGTACTCCTTCCGCCGCCATATCGACATCGCCAAGCGTCTCGGCCTGACGCTGCAGATCCACGACCGGGACGCCCACGACGACGTCGTCCAGGTCCTGCGCGAGGAGGGCGCCCCGGACCGGGTGGTGTTCCACTGTTTTTCCGGCGGGGAGGAGCTGGCCCGGGTATGCAACAGCGAAGGCTGGTATATGTCCTTCGCCGGCACGCTGACCTTCAAGAATGCGTCGGATCTGCGCGCCGCACTGGCCGTCGCGGAGCCGGAGCAGATCCTCGTTGAAACCGATGCCCCGTTCCTTACGCCGCACCCGCACCGCGGGCGCCCGAACGCCAGCTACATGGTCCCCTACACCGTCCGGGCCATGGCGGATGTGACCGGGATGGAGCTTTCCGCGCTGTGTGCCAGGATCGCCGGAAATACACTGCAGGCTTACGGATCCTGGGACTGAAAGCGGCCCTCTAAGTCCTTCACGGGGAATACCGGGTATGCACAAATTCTTGGTTGCTTTATAACGCTCCGGTTACAGTGGACAACTATTAGCCGGGGTCGGGGAAGGCCTTCGGAAAATTTCACTCCAGCGGGGCGCGCATTGTGGCCAGAGAACCATATGCGCGCTCTCGTTTGTGAGTGTGGCAGTGCACGCATCTGCCGCAGACAACCCGGACCCGTTCCGGCGCTGCCCCGGGGGCGTTTGCGGAGGATGGTCCCGTGCGCTTTTCCCCGTGCCCGGATGGTCCAAGAGATACGGGCAATCGTGGTCAAGTTCTTTACATCGGACGGCAAGTTCAGCTTCGTCAAGGTCGGTACGCAGCTGGTGGTGCTCGTCGCCCTCGTGCTGGGCCTCGTGGCCTTCGTCGGCAACAACAAGACAGTCACCCTCAATGTCGACGGGAAAGTGAGTTCCGTCCAGACCTTCGGCGGCACCGTCGGCCAGGTAGTCAAGGGCGCCAAGGTTGAACTCCAGCCATCTGACAGGGTGTCGCCCGCTGCGGAGTCCCATGTACAGGACGGATCCGTCATTAACGTCAACCTGGCCAAGGCCGTCAAGGTCAGCCTGGATGGCGCCGAGCGGACCGTCAGCACCACCTCGCCCACCGTTGACGCCCTGGTGAGCGAACTCGGCGTGGCAAGCTCCTCGGAAGTATCCGTCCCGAAGGATGCCCAGCTCTCCGTCTCCGGTTCCTTCGTGTCGATCTCGACGCCGAAAACCGTGAGCATCGTCGCGGACGGCAAGGCGGCCACGACCAGCACGACGTCGGCCACCGTCGGCCAGCTGCTCACCGACGCCGGCATTACGCTGGGCGCCAGCGACCGCAGCTCGCAGCCCGGCAATGCCCCGGTCGTGAATGACATGGTCATCAAGGTCTCCCGCGTGGACGTCAGCAAGACGGCGGAATCCACCGAAGCCGTCGCGTTCGAAACCCTCACCACCGAGAATGCCGGAATGCTCAAGGGCGAGAAGACCGTGACGCAGGCCGGCGTGGCCGGAACCATGGGCAAGAGCTTCAAGCTGGTCCTCGTTGACGGCCGCGAAGCATCCCGCACCCTCGTGTCACAGTCCGTCACCGCCCCGCCGGTCACCGAAAAGGTCACTGTCGGGACCAAGGAAAAGCCGAAACCTGCGGCCGCCCCGGCAGCACCGGCCGCCGCAGCAGCACCGGCCGCCGGTGCCAACACCGGCGCCGGAGCACCGGCCATGATGAACGAAGCCATGTGGGACAAGATCGCCCAGTGCGAATCCACCGGCAACTGGTCCATCAATAACGGCAACGGCTACTACGGCGGACTGCAGTTCGATATCCGGACCTGGCTCGGATCCGGCGGCGGCGCCTACGCCCCGAACGCCAGCCTTGCCTCCAAAGCCCAGCAGATCGACATCGCCAACCGTGTCTACGCCCAGCGCGGCCTCCAGCCCTGGGGCTGCGGCTGGGCCGCCTCCCGCTAGGGAGCGGCACCGACTGAGCGTCACCGACTGAGCGTCACCGACTGACCGGCGGCGTACCGCAGCGGCTGACCACGGCTGCGGCGGCCGGCAGAGGCCGGGCCCGGTTCTCCCGGGCCCGGCCTCTGCCATGTCCGGGATAGGATACCTAGGTGATTGAACCGACCCCCTCCGCGCCCGGCACCACGTCCGGAAAAGCGTCCGGCAGTGCGCCCGCGCCACTGATGGGCGCCTCCGACATCCGCAGGCTGGCCGAGGAAATCGGGGTTCGTCCCACCAAGACGCTGGGCCAGAACTTCGTCATCGACGGCAACACCATCCGGCGGATCGTTTCCGCCGCTGACATCCACCCCGGGGAGACGGTCCTGGAGGTCGGGCCGGGGCTCGGCTCACTCACCCTGGGCCTGCTGGACGCCGCCCGGACCGTCGTCGCCGTCGAGATCGATCCGGTGCTCGCGGACAAGCTTCCGGCCACGGTCGCAGCGTGGCGCCCCGACGCGGTGCAGAACTTCCACCTCGTCCGTGCCGACGCCATGCGGGTCACGGAGCTCCCGGTGGAGCCGACCGCGCTCGTCGCCAATCTTCCCTACAACGTGGCGGTCCCGGTGGTCCTGCACCTGCTGCAGCACTTCCCGAGCCTCCGCCACGGCCTGGTCATGGTCCAGGACGAGGTAGCGGACCGGCTGGCCGCCGGCCCCGGATCCAAAACCTACGGTGTCCCCTCGGTCAAGGGGGCCTGGTACAGCAGCATGCGCAAAGCCGGCGTGATCGGCATGAACGTCTTCTGGCCCGCCCCCAAGATCCACTCCGGCCTCGTCGCCTTCACCCGCCGGGAACCGCCGGTCACCACCGCCAGCCGGGAACAGGTTTTCGCCGTGATCGACGCGGCCTTCGCGCAGCGGCGCAAGACCCTGCGCGCCGCGCTGGCAGGCTGGGCCGGAAGCGCGGCGGAGGCCGAACGCTGCCTGCGGGCCGCCGGCGTCGACCCCTCCGCCCGCGGTGAAGTGATCGATATCGCGGCGTTTTCCCGGATTGCCGAAGCACGCGGGCTGCCGGACGCATGAGCCCTGCCGGCGTCCCGGATCGGTGGCGCCTGGCGGGAGTGCTTGGAGCCTGCCCTGCCATGCCATAGCGTGGAGCCATGAACGCAGTGAGAGGGCGCTTTGCCGCGAGGACCGTCCGGGTCAAGGCTCCCGGCAAGGTGAACGTCTCACTCGACGTCGGATCCCGGCGCGCTGACGGCTACCACTCCGTGGCCAGCGTCTACCTCGCGGTCTCCCTCTATGAGGAAGTCGCCGCCACCAGCACGGACACCGGCGGCATCACGGTCAGCATCAGCCCGGCGAGCACCCTCGACCTCGACGGCGTCGACATTCCGCTCGATGAACGCAACCTGGCCTACAAGGCCGCCGCCATTATGGCGGATGTCTCGGAGCACTCCACGGGCGTCCACCTCGAAATCACCAAGCGCGTGCCGGTTGCCGGCGGCATGGGCGGCGGCTCGGCGGACGCCGCCGCCACCCTCCTCGCGTGCGATGCGCTGTGGAACAGCGGCCTGTCCCGCGACGAACTGGCACACCTGGCCGCGGAACTCGGGGCCGACGTGCCGTTCTCCCTGCTCGGCGGCACCGCCGTGGGGCTGGGTGTGGGCGACGATCTCTCCCCGGCCCTCGTCAAAGCCCAGACTGACTGGGTCCTCGTCACCGCGGACTTCGGCCTGTCCACGCCCGAGGTGTTCAGGACCCTGGACCGGCTGCGCGCAGCCGAAGGCGCCGAGATCGAGGAACCCGCCGCCGTCGATCCCAGGATCCTCAAGGCCCTGCGCAGCGGGGATGCCGATGCCCTCAGCCGGGTCCTGGTCAACGATCTCCAGCGTGCCTCGATCGAACTGGCGCCCGGGCTCCGGGACACCCTGGGGCTCGGCGAATCCTGCGGCGCGATCGCCGGCCTGATCTCCGGCTCCGGCCCCACCGTCGCACTGCTGGCCCACAGCCCGGCCGCCGCCGAAGGCCTGGCCGCGGACCTCCGGCACCACGGACTCGAGGCCATGGCCGTCCACGGCCCGGTTCACGGGGCGCGCATCATCTCCGATACGCTCCTTTAGTAGCTTTGACCAGACATACCTAGGAAAGCAGCTCCCAGTGGCACACCTGCTCGGCGGCGAGAACCTCACGGTCTCGTATGCAACCCGCACCGTTCTCGACGGCGTTACCCTCGGACTCGAAGAGGGTGACCGGATCGGCATGGTGGGCCGCAACGGCGACGGTAAATCGACGCTGATGCGCCTGCTGGCGATGCGCGCCACCCCGGACACGGGCCGCGTGACCAAACGCAGCGAAGTCAACACCGGCTACCTTGACCAGAGCGATGTGCTCGACGGCGACCTCACGGTCGGAGCGGCCATCGTCGGCGACCAGGCCGACTACGAATGGGCCCGCAACCCGCAGATCCGCGAGGTGATGGGCGGACTCGTATCCGACGTCGACTGGCACGCCAATGTGCACGCCCTTTCCGGCGGGCAGAAGCGCCGTGTGGCGCTGGCCAAGCTGCTGATCGAGGACCACGACGTCATCATGCTCGACGAGCCGACCAACCACCTCGACGTCGAAGGCGTCGCCTGGCTGTCCCGGCACCTGAAGACCCGCTGGCGTGCCAACCAGGGCGCCTTCCTCGTGGTCACCCACGACCGCTGGTTCCTCGACGAAGTGTGTACCAAGACCTGGGAAGTCCACGACGGGATTGTGGACCCGTTCGACGGCGGCTACGCGGCCTACGTGCTGGCCCGCGCCGAACGCGACCGCTCCGCGTCCGTGGTGGAAAGCAAACGCCAGCAGCTCGTGAAAAAAGAACTCGCCTGGCTGCGCCGCGGCGCCCCGGCCCGCACGGCCAAGCCGAAGTTCCGCATCGAGGCGGCCAACGAACTCATCGCGGACGTCCCCGAGCCGCGCGACTCGATGGCGCTGAGCAAGATGGCCACCGCCCGGCTCGGCAAGGACGTGCTGGACCTGGAAAACGTCTCCCTTGACTTCCTTGGCGGTGAGCCCGGCCAGAAGCTCTTTGACAACATCACCCTGCGGCTTGCCCCGGGTGAGCGGCTGGGACTCGTGGGCGTCAACGGCGCCGGCAAGACCACCCTGCTGAAGCTCCTCAACGGCGAAATCCAGCCGACGTCCGGGAAAGTGAAGCGGGGCAAGACAGTCGTCACCGCCGTCCTCACCCAGGAGGTCAAGGAACTCGACGACGTCTCGGACCTGCGCGTCATCGAAGTGATCGAGCGTGAAAAGCGGTCCTTCAACGTTGGCGGCAAGGAATTCAGTGCCGGCCAGTTGGTGGAACAGCTCGGCTTCACCAACGAGAAGCAGTGGACTCCGGTCAAGGACCTCTCCGGTGGCGAACGTCGGCGCCTCCAGCTTCTGCGCCTGCTCGTGGGCGAGCCGAACGTGCTGATGCTTGACGAGCCGACCAACGACCTCGACACCGACACCCTCGCCGCCGTCGAGGATGTGCTCGACGGCTGGCCCGGCACACTCGTCGTCGTCAGCCACGACCGCTACCTGCTTGAGCGCGTCACGGACCACCAGATGGCACTCCTCGGCGACGGCAAAATCCGCGCCCTGCCGCGCGGCGTGGACCAGTACCTCGAACTGCGCGAAGCCGCCCTGGCCGGCTCCACTATCACCGGCGGCGGCAACCCCGTCATCTCCTCAAACTCAGGCTCCGCCCCTGCCGCAAGCGGCCCCTCGGAAGCCGAGAAGCGCGAGGCCCGCAAGGCCAAGAACCGGATTGACCGCCAACTGGGCAAGCTCAAGCAGCAGGAAGACAAGCTGCACGCCCAGATGACCGCCGCCGCAGCCGACGCCTCGGCCGTGGGCCAGCTGGCCGGACTCAACAAGAAGCTCAAGGACCTCGCCGGAGAACGCGAAGGCCTCGAGCTCGAATGGCTCGCAGCCCTCGAGGTGCTGGGGGAGTAGCTGCCGGGGCAGACGGGCCGGCAACCCCGATTCCTGCTCTTCCGGGGGCTGCAGGAAAGGTACCGGGGGACATGCCCAGTGTGTTGCGGCATGGCTGGACATGTCCCTTGGACCACTTTATTCCCGCGGGACATGTCCCGTGCTGCCGCCCGGGAATGGACATGCCCCTTGTGCCACTGAAATCCCCCGGGACATGTCCCTTGCTGCCGCCCAGGAGTGGACATATGGGTGGTATGTCCATTCTTTGCGGCCCCGGTGGGGCACGTCCCGCGGGGCCTCAGTGACTTCGTCGCCGGCCGTGATCCGTAAGGTCCCCCAGTGCCGCCCACGAGTTGACGAGGCCAGTGTGCCGCCGCCCGGGAATGGACATGTCCCTTGTGCCACTGAAATCCCCCGGGACATGTCCCTTGGTGCAGCCCGGGGATGGACATATGGGTCATATGTCCATTCTTTAAGGCCAGGGGAGGACATGTCCCGCGGGGCGCTCAGTGCCCTCAGTGTCTGGCCCACGGGCGCAAACGATCCCCGGATCAGCCCCCCGGCTGGCGGCCCAGCGCCACTGTCGCGCCGTGGTGGGAGAAAGTCGCCATACGTTCGTGTTCGTATCAGTCCTCGTTGCGGAGCTCGGGGTCTTTTTGCAGGCCGGTCAGGCCGTTCCAGGCGAGGTTGACCAGGTGCGCGGCGACTTCGCGCTTGTCCGGGGTTCGGGACTCCTGCCACCACTGGCCGGTCATTGCGACCATCCCGACGAGCATCTGCGCGTACATGGCGCCGTCAGCCGGGGTGAAGCCGCGGCGGGCGAATTCGTCGGCCAGGATGTGTTCCACCCGCGCCGTGACGTGGGAGAGCAGGGTGGCGAAGGCCCCTTCTGGCTGTGTCGGTGGAGCATCGCGCATGAGGATACGGAAGCCGTCCGTGCGGTCCTCGATATAGCTCAGGAGGGCCAGGGCCGCCCGCTCCACCAGCACCCGCGGCCTGGCGTCGTCGGGCAGGGCGTCGTCGGACAAGGCGTCGTTGATGGCGGTGAGCAGGATCCGGAACTCGCATTCGACCACCCGGGTATACAGGCCTTCCTTGGAACCGAAGTGCTCATAGATCACCGGCTTGGAGACGCCGGCGGCCGCGGCAATCTCCTCGATGGTGGTGCCGTCCAGGCCCCGGAGGGCAAACAGCCCGCGGCCGACGCCGATCAACTGGCTGCGGCGCTGGGGGCCCGTCATCCGGGGCCGGGGGACATAGCCGGGGGCCCTTACCGGCCGTCCGCTCCGGCGGTCCGCCCCACCGGAAACCCCTGCACTGTTGCCCACAGCTCCATCATGCACCAGATAGGGGGCACTCGCTCTTCGCACTTCACTGCGGCACAGTATGGCAGAATTGACTCTCGTGCCACCGGCTCGCCGCCGGGGCACGGTCCGCCCTGGTGTAATGGCAGCACCCCGGCCTTTGGAGCCGTGGAGTATAGGTTCGAGTCCTATGGGCGGAACTGTCGCGGGTGGTCGGGGGCCGGAACAGTCCCGGCGGACACGGTCCGGCGTGAATCCAGTAGGATGAATCTGGCGTCGTGACCGGAATCTGGTCCGGCCAGGCCGCGCGGATCCGGCAACCGGGGCGCAGCACCCGGCCCCCAGCCGCGGGGCATCCAGATCCACCGAGCAGGGGCATGAGCTACGCCACTGAGCAAGGAGAGCCCGTACGTGAGCCCCGAGACTACCGGCCCAGCCGCCGTAATCGTCCTAGCTGCAGGTGCCGGTACCCGGATGAAATCCCGTACCCCCAAAATCCTCCATGAGATCGGCGGCCGCTCCCTCGTGGGACATGCGCTTCATGCCGCCCGGACCATCAGGCCGCAGGAGCTGGCGCTGGTCGTCCGGCATGAGCGTGACGTTGTTGCCGCCCATATCGCCGCGCTGGACCCGGGCGCCCTGATCGTAGACCAGGATGAGGTGCCCGGAACAGGCCGCGCCGTCGAAGCCGCCCTCCAAGCGCTTGACTCGCTCAACCCCCAGGGCCCGCTCGGCGGAACCGTCGTGGTCACCTACGGGGACGTCCCGCTGCTCACCGGAGAGCTGCTGGCCGAACTGGTCGCCACCCACGAGGCCGACCGCAACGCCGTCACCGTCCTCACCGCCGTCCTGGCTGACGCCACCGGTTACGGCCGCATTCTCCGGGCCGCGGACGGAACGGTCACGGGAATCCGCGAACACAAGGACGCCTCGGACCGCGAACGTGAGATCCGGGAGATCAACTCCGGCATCTACGCCTTCGACGCCGCCGTACTGCGCGACTCGCTGGCCCGCGTCACCACCGAGAACGCCCAGGGCGAGATGTACCTCACCGATGTGCTCGGACTGGCCCGTGCGGCAGGCGGCCGCGTCGCCGCGGTTGTCACGGAGGACCGCTGGCAGGTCGAAGGCGCGAATGACCGGGTGCAGCTCTCGGCGCTCGGCGCAGAACACAACCGCCGCACAGTTGAGGCCTGGATGCGCGCCGGGGTGACGGTCGTGGATCCGGCCAGCACCTGGATCGACGCTACGGTGACCCTCGAAGAGGACGTCCGGCTGCTGCCCAACATCCAGCTCCACGGCGCCACCACGGTGGCGCGGGACGCCGTCGTCGGCCCCGACACGACCCTGACCGACGTCCACGTCGGCGCGGGCGCCACTGTGACCCGCACGCACGGTTCCGGTTCCACGATCGGCGCGAATGCCAGCGTGGGCCCGTTCACTTACCTGCGCCCCGGCACCGTTTTGGGGGATACCGGCAAGATCGGCGCCTTTTACGAAACCAAGAACGTCACCATCGGCCGCGGCTCCAAGCTCTCCCACCTCGGCTACGCCGGCGACGCGGAGATCGGTGAGGACACCAACATAGGCTGCGGCAACATCACGGCCAACTACGACGGCGAGAAGAAGCACCGGACCATCATCGGCTCCGGCGTGCGCACGGGTTCCAACACCGTTTTCGTCGCCCCCGTTCAGGTAGGCGACGGCGCCTACAGCGGCGCAGGCGCCATCATCCGCCGCGACGTCCCGGCCGGCGCCCTGGTCCTGTCCCTGGCCACGCAGCGCAACGATGCGGGCTGGGTCCTCAAAAACCGCCCGGGCACAATCTCCGCCGCGCTGGCCAAGGCCGCCGGCGGCACCGAAACTTCCTCCGGTACCCCGGCATCTACAGAAGAGGGCTTGCAATCATGAGCGAAATTACGGCACGCGGCGAGAAGAAGCTGGTTCTTGCCGCCGGGCGCGCGCATCCCGAGCTGGCGAAGGAGATCGCCAAGGAGCTGGGAACCGAGCTGCTGCCCCTGGATGCCTACGACTTCGCCAACGGCGAGATCTACGTCCGCGCCGGCGAGAGCGTCCGCGGCACCGATGCCTTCGTCATCCAGGCGCACCCGGCACCGCTGAACAACTGGCTGATGGAACAGCTGATCATGATCGATTCGCTCAAACGGGCCTCCGCCAAGCGCATCACCGTCGTGTCACCGTTCTACCCCTACGCACGCCAGGACAAGAAGGGCCGCGGCCGGGAGCCTATCTCCGCGCGCCTGATCGCCGATCTCTACAAGACCGCCGGCGCCGACCGCATCATGAGCGTTGACCTGCACACGTCACAGATCCAAGGCTTCTTCGACGGCCCCGTGGACCACCTGATGGCCATCCCGCTGCTGGCGGACTACATCCGCACCAAGGTCGGTCCGGACAACGTCACGGTGGTCTCCCCGGACACCGGCCGCGTCCGTGTTGCCGAGCAGTGGGCCGAGCGTCTTGGCGGGGCACCGCTCGCCTTCGTGCACAAGAGCCGCGACCTCACCGTCCCCAACCAGGCCGTCTCCAAGACGGTCGTGGGCCAGGTCGAAGGCCGCACCTGCGTCCTGATCGACGACATGATCGACACCGGCGGAACCATCTCCGGCGCAGTCCAGGTGCTCAAGAACGCCGGCGCCAAGGACGTCATCATCGCGGCGACCCATGCGGTCTTCTCCGATCCTGCCGCCCGGCGGCTCTCCGAATCCGGTGCCCGTGAGGTTGTTGTCACCAACACCCTGCCGATCACCGCGGACAAGCACTTCCCGCAGCTCACTGTGCTGTCCATCGCACCGCTGATCGCCCGCGCCATCCGTGAAGTGTTCGACGACGGATCCGTCACCAGCCTGTTCGACGGCAACGCCTAGCACCACCCGCGCGGGTGCGTTTTTATGAATCCGTACCCGCGCTGGTAGCCTTGAGACGAAACCTTGGCGAGGGAGAGCGCCGGTACTCCGTATTATCCGTACTAAAGCGGAAATTAATCCGGAACCGGACTGCTGGTCTCCGTTATCGACTGGGTCTGAATCTCCCTTCGGAAGGGCGGCCATCGTGCCACCCGGCGTTGAAGGTCGCAAACAGACCTCCGCCCTTGCCGAACACCGCTAGTCCACTAGGAGATTCCATGTCTGAGCAGAAGCTCGCAGCAGAAGTACGCACCGAATTCGGTAAGGGCTTCGCCCGCCGCGCCCGCATGGAGGGCCTGATCCCGGCCGTCATCTACGGCCACGGCGCCGAGCCCATTCACATCACCCTGCCGGCCAAATCCACCACCCTGGCCGTCCGCCGTGCCAACGCCCTCCTGACCCTGGACATCCAGGGCGAAGAGCACCTCGCACTCGTCAAGGACATCCAGCGCGACCCGATCAAACAGATCATCGAGCACCTGGACCTGCTGACCGTCCGCACCGGCGAGAAGGTCACCGTGGACGTTCCCGTGCACCTGACCGGCGAGCTTGCTCCGGGCAGCGTGTACAACCAGGAAATGACCACCGTATCCCTCGAGGCCGAGGCTACCCACCTGCCGACCGCCATCGAGGTCAGCATCGAGGGCCGCACCGCCGGCGAGCACATCCACGCCTCTGACCTGGTTCTGCCGAAGGGCGCTGTCCTGCTGGCCGACGCCGAGGCCCTCGTCGTCCACATCTCCGAGGCCACCGAGGTCTCCGAGGAAGAAGCTTCCGCCGACACCACCGCGGGCTCCTCGACCGCCGAGTAGTTTAGGGTATTTCCGACGGCGGCCGGGTCCCTCTGGGGCCCGGCCGCCGTCGTCTGCGCTGCCGGTCGGCGCTGCCCGTCTTAACCGCCGCCCGCGCCGCGCCGCCCACGAAAGGACTGACCCATGACTGACAACTGGCTGATCGTAGGCCTTGGCAACCCCGGAGCCGAGTACGCCCACAACCGGCACAACGTCGGCCAGATGGTCCTTGACGAACTCGCGTCGCGGGTCGGCGGCGGCTTTAAATCGCACAGGTCCCGGGCGCAGGTCCTTGAGGGACGGATGGGCGTTGGAGGCCCGCGGATGGTGCTGGCCAAACCGCTGTCCTATATGAATGTTTCCGGCGGCCAGGTCTCGGCCCTGGCGAAGTTCTACGACATCGATCCCGGCCACGTCATCGCCGTTCATGACGAGATCGACATTCCCTTTAACACGGTGAAGCTGAAGATCGGCGGAGGCGAAGGCGGGCACAACGGATTGCGGGATATCTCCAGGGCCTTGGCCACCAAGGACTACCTCCGCGTCAGGGTCGGTGTGGGACGGCCACCGGGCCGAATGGATACCGCGGACTACGTGCTGAGGAATTTTTCCGCCCCGGAGAAAAAAGACCTGCCGTTCCTGATCGACTCGGCGGCGGACGCGGTGGAAGCCCTGGTCCGCGAAGGCCTTCTCGCCGCCCAAACGACGTTCCATCCCGTCAAGGCACCGTAGCCCCGGGTCGCCGGCATTGGCGGCCCGCCGCCGGTGCAGCACCGGCCGGTGGCCGGAGCCGTAGTGTCGTACTCCCCGTAATGAGCCGGCGTTCAGGCCCGGATTCCTGTTCAAGCATCCTGAATTCCCGTTATGATCTGTCTACTCTCATGTCGGGGGATAGGGATACGCTACTTCTAGCGGACGGTCTCGGTTTTGCTGTCCGCAAAGCGGTACGAAGGAAACAAGATGTCGAGGGATTCGCTGGGCTGGGGGAATGTTTCCACTACATTGGCACCCGCCGAAGAAGAACACGCTACCGGCCGCATAGACGGGCACAGGTGGTCCGGTCTGGCGCGCAATGCCGACGCCGACCGCGTCTGCAGCGCCCTGCTTGCGCCCGGCCGGATGGGCGTCGTCATCACCGGTGACCGCGGCGTCGGCAAATCCCTTGTCGGCCGCACAGCCCTCGCCGGCTTCGGGCCGGACGTCTACACCCTCCAGCTCCGCACCTCGGGGCCGGGCGCAGCAACACCCTACGGTTGCCTGGCGTTTACCCTCGCCCGCCTTCCGCAGAGCTCGCTCGGATCACCGACAGCCATCCTGCAGGGAATCACATCACTGATCCGCGAGGACGCCGCCGGACGCCAGTGCGTCATTCTGTTGGACAACGCCGGTGCCCTGGACGAACTGAGTACCGGTGTCCTGCTCAATCTGCTCCAAACCCGGACCGCCAGGCTCGTCGCGACGGTCCAGCGCACCACCGATCTGCCCCCCGACTTCTACTGGCTCATCACCTCCGGGCAGCTGGCCGAGGTCCGGCTCGCCAACCTGACGGAAGTCGAGACCCTGGGGGTGCTGCAGGCGGCGCTCGGACACCGGGTGTCCAGTGCGCTCGCCAGCCAGCTGCACCAGCTCGTCGGCGGCAGCCCCACCCTGCTGCAAGCCGTCGTTTCGGAGCAGATCGAACGCGGAAACCTGGTGCTCTCGGGATCGGTGTGGACCCTCGTCGACGAAGTGGTCCTGGACGGACGCACTGCACTGGAAGACATTGTCAGGGCCCGCTACTCCCGCGAAACGCCTGTGGCGCGGGAGGTCATCGAAGTCCTTTCCTGCGCCAGGACGCTTCCCTTGTCCCGGCTCGCCCGGATGTATAGCCCCGGCATCATCGCGGACATGGAGGACGCCGGCCAGATCGTCGTCGACCGGACCGACCGGCACCTTGTCTCGCTTGGCGACCGCTACCTGGGCGATATCGTCCGCAACTGGCTGAGCGTCGAGCGCCGGCTGGAGCTGCGGGATAAAGTGCCGGGGCACCAGGAATCCGAGCTGGGTGAGCTGACCGTCGAGGATCTGCTGGCTTATGCGGCGTGGACACACGATTGTCACGCACCGCTCGCACCGGCCCACGCGCTGGCGGCAGCCGGCGCCGCCGTCAGGCTCTTTGATCCCAAGTTTGCGCTCAAGTGCGCCAGCAGCCTGAACCCGGGGGATTCCGAGTGGGCCGAGGGCCAGCTGGAGAAGTCCGCCGCCTACCTGCAGCTGGGGTTGCCGCCGCAGGCGATGGCTGCCCTCGACGACGTCACGGAGCGTCAGCTGGGAGCCCTCCCCGCGGAGGTGTTCGCAGACCTCATTGCGGCGAAGGTGGACTCCATGGCATGGCTGGAGGACCGGACCGGCAAGGTGCCGGAACTGATCCGGCAGGCCCGGAAGCGACTCCACGAACTCAGCGTGAACGAGCATCCCGCGACCGCGGAGGAGCTGTCTCGGGCAGGGCTGTGCCTGGACCTCTGCGAATTCAACTACCTGTCTTTCATCGGTGACTACGAGCCCATGATGGAGCGGCTCAGTGCGGCGGCTTCGGCGGATGGGGGAAGCGCCTGTCCCGTGCACCGGCTCAGATCGTCCATCATCCTGATGGAAGCCCTGTGCATGACCGGCAAGGAGCTTGAGGCCCGCAAGCTGCTGCGCGTCATCGCCGGACAGCTGAGCGAGTGGTCCACCATTCCCCGAATCCAGGAGAACTTTGCGTGGAGGTCGTTCAACGTGCTGTTGTTCTCCGGGCAATGGCGCCAGAGCATTGACATGCTCAAGGGCGCCAGCGGCCGCGCCGGCCACGGGCTGCATTCCGGCAGCGCGGCGACGGACCTGGCCGTGGGCGTCGCTTACGTCTATGCGGGCCGCGGCTACCTGGCGCTGGCCCCGCTCCTCGCGGCCATTGCCCAGCTCGAAGTTCGGTCGAGTCTGCACTCGCTGCAGCAGGCCTACGCGGCCGCAGCGTTTGCGTATGCCCAGACGGGCAATTCCGTGCAGGCGGCGGTCTACCTGAACCGGGCGCGGTCCGCTGACGGCCCGGCCCGTTTCGCGGTCAGGACCTCGGCCGATTTCTGCATGGATATGGCCTCACGCTGGCTCGGTGACCCGGAGGCAAAGGACCGGCTGGTGCGCTCGGCCGAAAGGCATTTCCGGGCGGACCGCTATACCCTGGCCGGCATCTTTATGCTCGGCGCGACCGTCAACGGCACGGCCAAGGATTTCATTTTCCTGGCGGACATCGCGGCTCTGCGGCAAGGGCCCCTCGCAGAACTTTCCGGAGTTATTGCCGCGGGCAGCCGGGCGAAGGATGCTCCGCTCATGCTTCAGGCCGCCGAACTGGCAGCTGCCCTGGAACTGGACGCGGTTCAGGCGAGATGCGCTGCCCTGGCCTTCGATTTCGCCAAATCGGCGGGTTTGAGTGCCAGCGCCAGCGCCGCGCACACCATGCTAGAGGGCCTCGCAGAGTCTGTTCCGGCCCTGCCCGTCATGCCACGGAACAGTGGCCCGGTGCTGACGGAAAGGGAGCGGCAGATCGCGACTCTGGCCGGCAACGGGGTCTCCAACAGGGACATTGCCCTGGAAGTTGGTATCTCCGTCAGAACAGTGGAGGGGCACTTGTACCAGGTGTTCACCAAGCTCGGAGTTTCCTCGCGAAGTGATCTTCTTGGACTCATCTAGGTCGCGCGCAGCAGACCCCCCGATTGAGGCATCCGGCGCCCTGACCGGGCGGACGGATGACCTGAGGGCGGCGGTGGCAGCCATCCAGGGGGGCACGCACGTCGCTGTCATGCTTCTCGGTGACAGCGGCATCGGAAAATCCACCCTGCTGGAAGCTGTTGTGGCTGAGCTCCACTCCGAGGTGACGCCGGTCCGCATCCACGGCAGCCCCGCCTTGACAAACGTGCCGTACGGCGTTCTGGGGCCTTTTATTGTCGGCCTTCCGGTCAAGGAGGCCACGTCACAGCTGGCGGTGTTGAGGACGTTCTGGTCCCGCCTGGAGGATGAGCGGAACACCTCAGGGAAGCCCCTGCTGCTGATTGTCGACGACGCCCATGAACTCGACGAAGCGACCGCCGGGATCCTCGTGGAACTCGCCGCTGCCGGCTGGGCGAAGCTGCTCGTAGCGGCCGCTGCGCGGCCAGGACTGCCTGAGCCGCTGCTGCAGCTGTGGTTTGAGGGCATCGCCGTGCGTCTCGACCTGCGCCCGCTGACCCAACAGCAGACCGACGAAATGCTTAATCACCGGCTGGGCCGCCAGGTCCTTCCGAACGTCGCCGAGATTCTCTGGGAAGCTTCGGCCGGCAACCCTTTGCTGCTCAACGGGCTGATCGACGATGCCAAGAGCGACGGGACGCTGCTCCAGCGCAACGGAGTATGGCTGTTCACGCGGCCGCTGAACAGCCACGGGGACCAGCTGACCGACGTCGTGCGCCGGCAGCTGCTCCGGCGGTCGCCGGCAGAGCGGGAGGCGCTTAACCTCGTTGCCCTGGCAGAGCCGGTGTCCCGGGAACTGATCGAGTCCCTGGCGGGAGAGGCGGCAGTCGCGGCCCTGGTCGAACGCGAGCTGGTCAAGGTGACGCCTTCGCCGCACTCCGAACTGCGGCTGTGGCACGCGGTGTACGGTGATACGCTGCGAAACCTCATTTCCCCCGCGCGAAGCCTCCAGCTGAGGCAAAGCCTGCTGCAGCTCATGGACACGGAACCGACCTCGGCCGAAGGCCTCCTGCGCCAGGTGAGCTGGGCCCTGGAATGCGGCACGGACGTTGACGACCGGCAACTACTCAGGGCAGCGGTCCTCGCCAGCCGGCTCTACCAGGACGAATTGGCCCGCAGGATCGCCGCCCAGGTCCAAGACCCCGAGCTGCAGATGGCAGCACGGTCCGTGATAGCACGAACCTACTTCAACACCGCGGACTATTCGGCCGCGCGCGACATCCTGGAGGCCGACTTCGGTAAGGGCCAGAGCGTCGCCGTTCTCCTCACCGGAACCCTGATGTGGGCAGCCGTACTGTCATCCCTGGGCCATAGGCCGGCGGACATCATGAATCGCGCACGGGAGCTGCTGCGCGCCGGCGAGCGGCTGGCCGCGGCCAACCCGGAGGACGCGGACAGCATCCTTGCAGCAACCCGGGAGCGCTACGCGACCATGGACAGCATGGTGCTCGCCCTGGCCGGAGACTTTGAGGGAGCCCCCACCACGGCGCTCCCGCGCGCGAAGGGTGATCCGCTGCCGCCGGTTAACCACTTCGATGCCGCGTTCCGGCTAGCCCTGAAGGCGGAACGGCTCCTCGTTCTGGGTAAGGCGCGCCAGGCATTCGCGGTCGCGTCCGAGGCGATGAGCACGGCCGGTTCCGGGCGCGACGAACTCTATTTCCTTGCGGAATTCCTCGTGGTCCGCGCCGCCGCGGCCGTCATCCATAGCGGCGACTGGGAGGCTGCCGAAACGCTCCTGGCAGGAGTAGCCGCCAGCACGGGGCCCAGTCGCATCACCTTCGGTGGAGGGGGCCACGCAGCGCACGGCATCATCCAGCTGTACCAAGGGAAGACCGCCCAGTCATTGCACACCCTCGGCGCCGCGCTCGAATCCCTCCGGCTCGCGGATCCCCAGCAGCTCTTTGCCTTGACAGCCTCCATGGCCTTCGCCGCCGCCGCCGAAGCGGGCGACAAGGACAAAGCCGCAGCGTTCCTGGCCGACTGCGAAGCTGCTGCGCCAGCCGTTTCACGCTACCTGCGCACCCTGTCCGAGATGGCAGTGGTCTACGGTAAAGCCCGCCTCGGCAACCACCCCGGGGCGATAGCGGAGCTTCGGGTGCTCGGCCGTCCGCACGGCGGCGGGGACGCACCCGGACTTGAATTCGACTCGCTGGCGTTCTGCCTCGCCCTGGGCGACCCGGACGCCGCATCCCGGCTGCTCGAGCTGAAACCCGGGCTGGAGGGCCGGAGGGCCGCGGCGATCTGCGGCTACGCCGGCGCGATCGCCACGGACCTTGCCCCGGACTATCTGGAGGCGGCCAAGAGCTGTGAGGACGCTGAACTCTGGAGTTTCGCGGCGCTTGCCTACGATGCCGCGGCGACTGCCTACCGGTCCGCCGGTGACACCCTGCGCGAGCGCATGGCAATGTCCCTACGGAAGCGGTGCTTTGGCCAGGCCGACAGCATCCCCGGCACAGACCCGGAAGCGGAGACCGACTCGCTGGGACTTCTGACCCGCAGGGAGCGGGACATTGTGGCGCTCGCCGTCCGTGGCCTCAGCGACCGGCAGATAGCCGGCGAGCTCCACGTGTCCATCCGGACCGTCGAAGGCCACCTGTACCGGAGCTATGCAAAGCTCAACGTCAAGGGCCGGGACCAGCTCGCCGGCCTGGCGGAAAGCCAGTAGCAGCCACCCAGGCAGGCCTCCATCCGAGTATCCGGCATCTCACGGCTGACCGCGCAACGCCAAGGGACACCCGGAATGCCTCACCGACTACTTGGTTCCGCAGCATGGGCGGTCCGGGCCACCTGAGTACACCCACGTAGACCACAGCCAACTACCCGCTGAGTATTCGAGTACTACTTACGCATCCCGAAATGGGGCCCAGTCCATAGGTTGGATTTATCACTGGTCAACCATTGATTGCGAAGGTCTCTCATGTTTCAGCACGACGTCGGCCTGCCTGCGGGCAGCGGAAAAACAGAAGCGATTTTGCCAGCACAGCGTTTCACCCAGGGGCGCTATGACAAACCATTTACCCGGAACCAGATTGTTGCCGACGTCGTCGAGACGCTGACAGCCGGCTCCGGCTGCGGCGTAGTGCTTGTCGGGGAGCACGGGGCCGGAAAATCCTTTGTCGCCCAGCGCGCCCTTGAACAGCTCGGCGAGAACTACGTGGTGGTCCAGATCCGGGGCAGCTCCATTTCCTCGAAACTTCCCTACGGTGCCCTGAGCGTTCTACTCAACGACCTCGACGCTTCCCACCTCGAACACCCACTGATGGTGCTGCGGGGACTCACCCAGTTGCTCCACGCCAAAGCCCAGGGCCGAAAGATCGTGCTCTTCGTGGACAACGCCCATGATCTGGATGAACTGTCCAGCATGATGGTGGCCCAGCTCAGCGCGGGGGCGCACGTGACCCTGCTCGCCGCCTGCGTGGACCTGCCCCATGTGGGCGGGGACATTATGGGCCTCTGGAAAGATGACCTGCTGCGGCGGGTCGATCTCGGGCCCTTCGATTTCACGGATACTTCGGCAACCCTCAGCAACGAGTACGGCGGACGCTTCTCCCTCACCGCCGCGCGCGTCCTGTGGAGCGCCAGCGGCGGAAACGCACTCTTCCTCCACTCTCTGGCCCGGGAACAAATCAAGCTCGGCACAGTGGTCCGCCAGGAGAGTACCTGGGTTCTTGGCACTAGCCCGATTGCGTTGACCGGCGAAATCAGGGACGTCGTGAAAGCCCGCCTGAACCGGCTCAGCTCAGGCCAGCGCGACGTCTTTGAACTGTTGGCACTGGCCGGTGCCGTGCCGCTCCAGACACTGATGAGCATCGCCAATCCGCAGGACATGGACGCCCTGCAGGAGCGCGCAATGATCCATGTCAGCCATGACCATCCGCCGATGGTCAGCGTCGCCAATCCGGTGACCGCGGGTATTGTCGCCAGTGTCGTACCCCCGGGCCGCAGCGCGGAACTCCGGCGTCGGCTCATGGCGGTGCTCCAGGACTCGGACCACACGGACTTCGGCGGTTCCAACGGCGTCGCCTGGGCTCTCGACTGCGGCGAGCAGATCAGCCCGGACGTGGCGTTGGCCGCAGCGCACACGGCGAACGATGCCTCCGACCCGGTCGCGGCGCTACGCTTCCTCCACGAGATCCAGGGCCGGGAAGCGATCGCCGGGGCGGCCGTCGAATCGGTCCACGCCCATATTTCGGTCAACAACGATGAGTCTGCACGGCGGGTGCTTGCCGCGCTGGATCAAGCGGCCGGGAGCGAACTTTCACTCGCCGAATGGACCTCCCTGCAGCTTCTCCGGACCGAACTGGACAAGCGCAGCGCCACGACGGCGGCGAACGCCGGGGCCCGGCTGCGGGAGATCGCACGCAGGCTCTCCGAGGAGCCCGATGGGAATTCGTCCGCCGCCGCCAGAGAGCGCCTCCGCCTTGCCGAAACCGACCTTGCCGTTTTCGAAGGGAGGTACGGGGACGTCCTGGCAATGACCGAAGACACGGACCCGGGCGAACTGGGCTCCGAATCACGGATACTTTCCGCCAGCCTGCGCTGCGAGGCAATGGCGGTCACCGGCAACGTCCTGGGAGCCCTGGCGCTCGGCAGGCAGGTCATGGCCGCTGCCGCTGTCGTCCGGCTCACAGACCGGGGAATGCGTGAAATCAGGGGGCGGTTCTTGCTCCAGATGTTGCTCTCCGCGAAGTTCAAAGAGGCATCCATCTTCCTCGCGGGGTCCTACGAAACGGCCGACCCGCAGGCGCGCCTTGGCGGGATGTTCGAGATCGGGCAGGGAGTCATCGATCTCCATGCGGGCCGCCTCGACGATGCCCTGCCCCGCCTCCAGGCCGGCACGGGGCAGCTGCGTGCGCAGGATCCCGACGCGGTGGCAGGGCTGGCCGTTGCGGCTTCCGCCTGCGCCGCAGCCCTGCATGGTGACGAGGAGACTGCCAGTCTGCTGCTCACGGAGCTGACGCAGCAGCGGACCAGGTCCGGCTGGCTTGTTGGCCGCATGACGCGCTACTTCGAACTGGCCGCCCTGGCCGAACTGGGCCAGCGGGCAGCGGCGATCCGGTCGCTGGTCGCGGAAGCCGAAGACGATGCCGCAGCTTCGGCGCTGGCTCCGGCGCTGCTGTTCCTGTCCGCGGCGGCTCGGCTCGGTGACCGTCCGCTGGGCCTGAAACTTGGCACCCTGTCCGCGCGGGTCACCGGGCATTTCGCCGGCCTTTGCTCACGGCTGGCCGAGGGTGTGAAGGAAACCGACAGCGACCGGCTGCTGGCTGCGTCCAAGGACTCCGACGCCGCAGGCAACGCCGTCTTCGCGAGGGACGCCGCCCGAAAAGCCGTCAGTTGCGCCAACGACGCCGGAAACCGCATCGCACTGAGGATCGCGCAGCGGGCACAGCAGTCCCTCGACGACCGATTCGGCAGCCCCAATAACGGTCTGCACTCCCTCACAACTTCGACCCTGACGGCCAGGGAGTGCGAAGTCGCCGTCCGGGCCGCCGTCGGCACTTCAAACCGCAAGATCGCGGAACAGATGCATGTTTCGGTCCGCACGGTTGAGGGCCACCTTTACCAGGTGTACTCGAAGCTGCATGTGGCCAGCAGATCGGAACTCAAGGATGTCATCTCCACACCTACGCAAACTGCGCGCCTGGGCTGACGCCAGGCACTTCCCGGCGACTCCCCGGCGGCCGCGCGCCGGGGGAGGAACCGGAGATGGAAAGCCGTGCTGAGACCGCCCCGTTGGTAGGGCGGTCCGGCATGGTCAGGGATATCGTGCGGTGTCTGCGCGACGACGCGTGGTCCGGTGCGCTGATCGTCGGAAGTGCGGGGGCAGGCAAGACCGCAGTGTCGAAGGCTGTCATCCGCGAACTGCGGCCCCGGGGAAGGGTGATCCGGCTGACGGCCACGCGAGCTCTCGCCGCGGTACCGTTTGGCGCTTTGGCACCCTATCTGGCCGGACTCCCGGACCATGAACTGGACTCCTACGCCGCCGTGCTGGCGGCTATGACGGGCAGTCTCCGATCGGAAGCCGGCCGGCCCCTTTTTGTCATCGACGACGCCCAGAGCCTTGACCGCGGGACGGTCCAGCTGCTTGCCCGGGCTGTTGCCACCGGGGCGGCGAGCATCCTCGCCGCCACAAGGCCGGGTCCGATGATCCCGGAGGAATTCCTGGCTCTTTGGGACGACGGGATCATCTCAAAGTTCGATTTGTCCCCGCTGAACCGCGCGGACGTTCATCAGCTCTGCGAACTGCTCCTGCGGGCAGACGTCTCTCCTTGGGCCAGCGCCGTGTTCTATTCGGTCACCGACGGCAACCCGCTGATGCTCATGTCCCTGATCGAGCATGCCCGCGCCCGCGGCGCCCTGGGGCTGCGGGACGGCGTGTGGTACCTGCTGTCCAGGCCGGAACTGGCCGGGGTGCCCGCTGCCGACGTCGTTGACCAGCAATTGCGGTCGATGACGCCGGAGGAACGGACGGTGGCCACCATCGTTGCACTGGCCGGGCCCCTGCCACTGGGCCAGCTGCTGAATTTCAGCAGCCCCAAGGCCGTGGACGCCCTCGAAACGGCCGGGCTCATCGGCGTCTCGCCGGGGCATGACCGGGTGCTCCGGCCCGCGAGCGCCGTGTTGGGCGAGATCATCCGGCGCCGCGTACCGGCCGGGCAGAGTGCGGCCCTGCGTGCGAGTCTGCTGGCGCTTCCCTCGTCCGCCGCGGCCCTCCCGGACGCGTTCCTGAACCAGCTCCTCTGGTCCATGGACTGCGGGGCGGAGGTTCCACCGGGGCAGCTGGTCCAGGCCGCCGCGGTGGCCAACACAGACCTGGACCCGGCGACGGCCATCAAGGTTGCCGGCGCGGTCGCGGCCGGGCCGTACCTCCCGGACGCGAGGGTCCAGTTGGCCTATTCCTCCTATATTCTTGGCCGGCCGGAGGAGGCCGCCGGCCGGCTCCTGGCGGCGCGGCCCCTCCGCTACGGGCGGCTGTCCTACCTCGCCGCGCTCCTCGCCGCCCGGCTGCCCGCCCCGACGACGTCTGCCCCGACGACGTCAGCCCCGACGACGCCTGCCCCAACGACGGCCCAGACGCCGCTGCTTCCCACGCCGGAAAACGGGGCAACCGTGGACCCCGGTGACAGGCCGTCGGCAGGCCTGGACGAGCCGCTGTGGACGCAGTCGCCCGCCGCGGCCATGGCGGCGGACATCATGAACGGCCGCCGCGGCTGCCGCTTCCCGGACCTCGAGTCCGGCTTGCAGGAACTCGTCAGGGCGGCCGGGAACAACCCGGAAATCTTTTTCCCTGCCGCGTCGCTGCTTGCCGAACTATGGACCGCCCAGGGAAAGCTCCTGGCCGGCCTGCAGCTGGACCGCGAAGCCTGGCACGGGATGGCAGGTCCCTGCCTCACCATCCCGTTGGTCCATGAAGACGTGCTCCTGCGCCACTGCCTGATCCTCATCCGCGCCGGTAAGTGGGAGGAGCTCGCAGAGTCCGTGGACCACTACGCCGCCGAGCACCCAGGCCGCCTCCTGTACAGCGGCGGCACACTCCACGCCCTGCAGGGTTTCTCCCGGCTGCGTCAGGGCCGGATCCCCGATTGCCTGGCGGAACTGAAGCTTGGCGTGGAGGAACTCAAAATCTTCGATCTTTCGGGCCTGCTGCCCTTCGCACACTCCGTCGCCGCCTACGCCGCCGCGTTGCTCGGACGCCGGGATGAGGCCCGTGCGCACGCACAGGCGTACCGCACGTCCGAATACGGTGAACCGCTGACCTTCCGGCTGCTTGCCGAGGCGTACTGCCGGACGGTTGAGCTACTCACGGGCGACGGCGGAAGCGTCCAGGGTGACACGGACGGAGAGCCCGGGGCCGGTCAGCGGAGCCTGCAGATGCTGGCGGAGGAGGCACGCGACCAGGGGCTGCGGAGCGTGGAAACGGATATTCGGAGGCTCCTACTTCGCAGCGGCGATACGGAGGGTGCACAGGCGCTGGCCTTGAGCAGCAGCGCAGTCGAAGGGCCCGAGGCCAGGCTGCTTGAGGCACTCTCCCTTGCGGTGTCCGCGGCAGACGCAGCAGGACTCATCGGCATCAGCGACGAAGCGTTGGCAGCCGGACAGGTGCTCCTGGCCCTGGAAGCTGCGCAGCAGGCGGAGTCCTGCCTCGTCCGCCACCCGGACCGCTGGAAGCTGTCCGCGGTCCAGCGCAGGGTGCACCAGCGAATGGTAGAGGCGGGCATGACGGCGAACATGGACGTCGTCCGCAGCGGATACGGTATGGAGCTGACGGCCAGGGAAGCCGAGATCCTGGAGCTCGTCGCCGGCGGGGCCGCGAATGCTGACATTGCCACCGCCCTCTGCGTTTCGCAGCGGACAGTGGAGGGACACCTGTACCGCATCTTTGCCAAGCTCGGGGTCAGCCACCGTGCGGAGCTCCTCGACGACGAACGGGACACGCCCGGCTCCTGACCGGCGCCGCCGCAACTTTTCCCGGCCGGCCCCGAGTTCCCGCGCCCCGCGGCCAGTGTGTCTGCGTAGTACGCGGGTGGTCCGCCGGCCGTCCGGGAGTACCCCCAAGTAGTCCTACCCAAGAGGCCGCAAAGGAAGTCGGGTAAACGCTACTCGTGCACTGATCCGGCCCCGGATATTCACTTAAGTCAGTCCCAAGAACAACTCACAAAGGTCTCAAAATGAGTAACTTCAGGGCGGTGATCGGCCGCGGGCAACACCAGCGCAGGAGCAGGTTCGCAAACCTACTCGTCACTGCTGAGGAAGCCAGCTCCACCTGCGAAGGTGGTCGCGCCGGGACCTCCCTACTCCGAACTCCTTCATTGGATCCGCACGGTGCCTTCGCCGGCAGCCGGGCGCCAAGGTCGGAGCCGGCGGCGTTAGAGCCTTCTGAGACCGAGGCTCTCCCCCCAGCCGCCGCCGGCTCCCTAAATCGGTCTGCACCACTGAAAGATGTGGAACAGGTATGAGCGCGGTCGACGAGTACCGCGCCGGGTACCGCCCAAAAGTCAGCCGCTGGCTCCGCCGCTCCGCCCCCGTCCTGGCTGCCCCCGCCCTGGCCGCCAGTGCCGGGCCGCTGGACAGGCCGTGGAGCATCGAGGAGGACGTCGCGGCAGCCCGGGTGGATTCCGGAACTTCGTGGGCCAGGCGCTACCGGCGCTGGCTCCGGCTCACGGATATCGCGATCATGGTCCTCGCCGTGACGGCCGCCTACACCGTGCGGTTCGAGGCCGGTGAAGCGCTTTTCTCCAAGCCCGTGTCCGGCAGCCCGTACTTGGCGGTCAGCGTGGTCATCTTGCTGGCCTGGATCATTGCGCTCGAAGTTCACCGCACCCGCGATGAGACCGTGCTCGGGATCGGTTCACAGGAGTACAAGCGGGTGGTTGACGCAACGCTGGGCGCCTTCGGAGCGATAGCAATTCTCTTCCTGGTCCTGGATATCAACGTCGTCCGGGGCTACTTCGCGCTGGCGCTGCCGGCCGGGGCCCTGCTGCTGCTGGTGAACCGGTGGCAATGGCGGGCCTGGTTGAACCGCCAGCGGCACTTCGGGCACTACCTTTCCAAAGTGATCGTCGTCGGCGAGCCCGGCGACGTGGAGTATGTGGTCCGGCAGTTCGGCAAGGTGTCCGGAGCTGCCTACGAAGTGGTGGGGGCCGCCCTTCCCGCCGGCTACACGCAAACCCACCTGCAGATTTCAGCGACCCGGGTTCCCGTGCTGTGCGACGTCGATTCGGTGGCCGGGAAAGTGGCCGAAACCGGAGCGAACGCCGTGGTGGTGGCAGGACGTCTGGACGGCGGGACACGATCCATCCGTCAGCTCGGGTGGGCGCTTGAGGGCACCCGCACCAGCCTCGTCCTGGCGTCAAGCCTGACCGACGTCGCCGGTCCCCGGATCCATTGGCGGCCGGTGGAAGGCCTGCCACTGATGCACGTGGAGCTGCCCCAGTTCAGCGGGGCCAAGCACACGCTCAAGCGGCTCGTCGACATTGTGGCCGCCGGCACAGCACTCCTGCTCCTGTCACCGCTGCTGTGTGTCCTGGCGTGGGTGATCATCCGGGACAGCAAGGGCCCGGTGTTCTTCCGCCAGGAGCGGGTCGGCCGGAACGGCGAGCGGTTCCAGATTATGAAGCTCCGCTCCATGGTGACCACCGCTGAGGCGGATCTGGCGGATCTGGCGGAACTGAACGAAGGCGCGGGCCTGCTCTTCAAGATGAAGAACGATCCCCGGGTCACCAGAAGCGGCCGTTGGCTCCGGAAGTACTCGCTGGACGAACTGCCACAGCTCTGGAACGTCCTGCGGGGCGACATGAGCCTGGTGGGTCCGAGGCCCCAACTTCCCGGCGAAGTGGAGGGGTATGCCGGCGACGTCAGCCGCCGGCTGCTGACCAAGCCGGGCATCACCGGGCTGTGGCAGATCAACGGACGATCAAATCTTGGCTGGGAAGAAAGCGTCCGCTGGGACCTCTATTACGTGGAGAACTGGTCCTTGACCGGAGACATCATGATTCTGTGGCGAACCCTCAGAGTCATCCTGCATCCGGTAGGGGCCTACTAAACGCCGGTCTGGGCCGGCGTCAAAAAGGGAAGGTGGCAGGACATGGGTCTCAAAATTGGATATGCACCCGGGGCGTTCGATCTTTTTCACATCGGACACCTCAATATCCTCAAGCACGCCAGAAGCCAATGCGACTACCTGATTGCAGGGGTCGTTTCTGACGAAATGCTGGAGCGGGTCAAGGGCAGATTGCCCCTGGTCCCGCTGGCCGAGCGGATGGAAATTGTCGGCAGCATCGGTTACGTGGATGAGGTGTTCGCGGAAGTGGTTCCGGACAAACTGCAGGTCTGGGAGGAACTGCGGTTCAACGCGTTCTTCAAGGGCGACGACTGGAAAGGAACACCGCAGGGTGACCGCCTTGAGGCCGCCTTCAACGCGGTGGGCGTGGAGGTCATCTTCTTCCCCTACACGGTCCACACCTCCAGCACCGCCCTGCGCACCGCCCTGGAACTGATCAACCAGTCCCCGGAGCCGGCACGCCGCCGCCAGGGGGCACGGCGATGAGCGGGCTGCACATCGCCATGGTGGGGACGCGGGGCGTCCCGGCCCGCTACGGGGGATTCGAAACTGCCATCGAGGAAATCGGGCAGCGGCTGGTCAAGCGCGGCAACCGTGTGACCGTGTACTGCCGGAACGCGGACGGGGGAGCCCCGGACAAACCGGCCCAACACCTCGGGATGGACCTCGTCCACCTGGGGGCGATGCACAAACGTTCGCTGGAAACACTGAGCCATACCGGCCTTTCCGTGGCCCACATGCTGCGGCACCGGCCGGATGCGGCGATCGTCTTCAACGCAGCGAACGCGCCCTACCTGCCCGTGATCCGCGCAGCCGGCATCCCGGTGGCCACCCATGTTGACGGGCTTGAATGGAAGCGCGCCAAATGGGGCACGGCCGGCCGGAACTACTACCAGCTCGTGGAGCGGCTGGCGGTCAGGTGGTCCGACTCCCTGATCGCCGACGCCGTCGGAATCCAGGACTACTACCGGCAGAAGTTCGACGCCGACACGGTCTACCTCGCCTACGGGGCGCCGATGCTGGCCAAGGGAAAAACTGACAAACTCGCACAGCTCGGCCTGGAGGCGCAGGGCTACCACCTCGTGGTGGCCCGCTTCGAGCCCGAAAACCACGTCCACCTCATCGTCGAGGGATACGCCCAAAGCACCGCCCGGCTTCCGCTTGTCGTCGTCGGATCGGCCCCATACTCGGACCGTTACACCCGCCTCGTCCACGACCTCGGTGATGACCGGGTGCACTTTATCGGCGGCGTCTGGGACCAGGAGCTGCTGGACCAGCTGTACTCGAACGCCAAAGTGTACTGGCACGGTCACTCGGTCGGAGGAACCAATCCCTCCCTCCTGAGGGCCATCGGCGCCGGCACCGCCACCAACGCCTACGACGTCGACTTCAACCGGGAAGTGCTGGAAGGATCCGGGCGCTATTTCAGCGGTCCCCAGGATGTGGCGCGGCTCGCCGCGGAAGCGGAAGACCCCGAATCGGATGTTGAGCTCAGGGGCCGGCAGGCCCAACAAATCGCGGCCCGCTTCAACTGGGATCTCGTCGCGGACGGTTACGAGCAGCTCTGCGACGACCTTGCCGGTGCGCGGGTCCGTGCCCCCCGCGAGGCCTCGCGGCGCTTCTCCGGAGCTCCGCGGCAGAGTCTGGGGGCCGGACAATGACCGCCATCGACCGAGGGACCGGCGCTGCCGCCGGGACCGCCTCCACGGGCTACTGGAGCACCGTCCGGGAACTGGCTGCGGGGCAGAAGACGGCCGCCCGGGGCGCCCCGGCGTACTCCCGCTACATCAACCGCCGGCTGGGCCGGCTCCTGGCAGCCGCCGCCTTGAGGGCAGGACTAGGTCCCAACGCCGTCACCGCGATCAGCGCACTGTTCACCTTCACCGGGATTGCCTTACTCGTGCTCTACCCGCCCTCGGCTGCCCTGGGCCTCGGCGTGGCCCTGTGCCTGGTTGTGGGTTACGCACTGGACTCCGCGGACGGCCAGGTCGCCCGGATGCAAGGCAACGGATCGCCCGCCGGAGAATGGCTGGACCACATGGTCGACGCCGTCAAGACCTCGCTGATGCCGCTTGCGCTCGCCGTCGGGCTCTACCGTTTTGGATCAGTCGACACCTGGTGGCTGCTCGTTCCCCTCGGCGCCGCCGTCGTGTCGGCGGTGCTGTTCTTCAGCATGATCCTTACTGAACAGCTGAGGCGCCAGGCCGGCCGCGAATCCGTGGCGAACACCGCCCGGAGGTCCTGGATCCGCTCCGTGCTGGTGGTCCCGATGGACTACGGGATCCTCTGCCTCTCTTTCGTGTTCTACGGCGCGCTGCCGCTGTTCCTGACCGTGTACACCCTGATCTTCACGGCCACGGCAGCATTCCTGCTGCTGGCTTCCGTCAAATGGTTCCGTGAACTTTCCACCGTCCAGCCGGCACCGCACCCGGCGGGCAAGCACCGTCTGCAGTTACTGGCCGGCGCACCGAACAGCACCGCGGTTGCCAGCAGCACGGCCGGATATGGAGTCCAGCAATGAAAAAGCCCAGCACTACCGAAACAGAAAAAACCGCGACGGCGGGGCGCCGGCGGCGATTCATCGCCACCTCCATCGGAGTATCGGCCCTCGTCGCGCTCGGCGGCGTCGCCTGGGCGTCCGGCCAGGGCGGGGCTGCCCGGGCCTCCGACACGCAGGGCGCTACCGGCAAAGCCACGAGTACACCGTCCGACCCGGCGGTCAGGGACGCTGTGGCGTCCGCGCCCCTGAGCCCGGCGGCGGCGGCCGCCGAAGCCGCTCCCGGGGCGGCCGTCCCGGCAGCACCGCCGGCCGCGGCGGAGAAACCCGCCGAGGGCGGAACCGATCCCGGTCCCGTGGACCGCAGGGGAAAGTCCGATCAGGAACTCGCCGAAATTCCGCAGCCCACCGCGGCGCCGGTCGAGATCAAGGCCAAAAAGGCCGTGAAGGGCGGGGTCTCCGCCACCATCACGGACATGACGGCGGTGCAGGGTGTGGCCACAGGAATCGGCGAGGTGGCCGGGCCTGCCGTCCGGTTCAAGGTGACGATCGTCAACGACACCGCAAAGGCGATCTCGCTCGACGCTGCCGTGGTCGACGTCAGCTTCGGAAAGGACCAGGAGCCGGCGGGCCAGCTCAGCGGTCCGGACGCGGTGACGTTCCCGGCCTCGGTCGCGCCGGGAACCAGCGGTGTCGGCATCTTCGTTTTTTCAGTACCCGCGGAGGCCCGGGACAAAGTGAAGATCTATTTCAACCTGGAGGCTGAAACGCCGATTGCCACGTTCGAAGGCAAGCTGCCTTAGCTGCCCTCGCCGCAGGGTTGTCCGGAGAAAGACCCTTGTCCGGAGAAAGAGCACAGGAAGAAGTCCGCCAGCAAGCAGTCCGCAGGAAACGAAGGGAAGGAGACAGGCCATGACAACGACACCGGGCAGCCTGCCGTCCCTCTTGCTGCTCCGGACGACGGCACGCCGGGGCAAGAAGGTGGCAAAGCGGCTCCGCGCCGTCGTCGCCACCGCGTACCTTCGGCTCAGAAACGCGGTGTCCCGAGGAACCGCCACGGGCTCCGCCCCCGTCGTCGTCTCCCTGACGAGCTATGGCGACCGGATCCACACTGTTTCAGTCGCCATCGAGTCCATTGCCCGCGGGAAGAGCCGACCCCAGCGACTGGTGCTGTGGCTGGACTCTCCGGAGCAGTTTGCGGCGCGTCCGGCGTCGCTTCGCCGGCTGGAGCACCGCGGCCTGGAAGTGCTGCTCAGCCCCAACTACGGCCCGCACACCAAGTACTACCCCTATGTGAAGTCGGTGCAGCACCACACCGTGCCCCTTGTCACGGCCGACGACGACATCATCTACCCGACGAACTGGCTCGCCCTCCTCGTGGCCGCGAACCGGCGGCACCCCGAAGCCATCGGCGGCCACTGGGTCAGCATCATGGAAGTCTCGGGGGAGCGGGTTGCGGCCTACGGGACGTGGGCCCGGGCACACGACACGGCTGCGCGGCCCAACAATTTCTCCCCCGGTGTTTCCGGGGTGATCTACCCGCCGGCGATGCTCCACGAGCTCAGGCTGCGCGGGGAGCGTTTCCTGTCCGTATGCCCGAGTGCCGACGATATCTGGCTGCACTGGGTGGCCCTCCGTGCAGGCATACCGGTCCGGCAGGTAGGACCGGTGCCGCGGCACTTCCCGATTATTCCGGGAACCCAGAGCCGGACGCTGATGAGTACGAATGTAGGAGAAAACCGCAATGACCACTGCATCCAGGGCCTTTATTCGGCCGACGATGTGGCGGCGCTCAGCCTGAGTGCCGCCAGACACAGATTGAACTAGAAGGGAAAACAATGTTCCGGAACGCCACGCTGGGGAGCGCTCAGACGGGAAACGCAGCCTCCACTGCCTATCCCCACACCCTAGACGCCAGACAGAATGCCCTGAACGACTTCTCCGTGAAGACCCCGTAGGCCCAAGGACCAGGGGGAGCAGCCATGAACATCGCAAAGTCGCCGCAGGCGCAGCCACCGCAGAACCAGCGACCGCAGAAACAGCCACCGCAGGGAACGGCAGCACACCTGCTTCCGGCCACGCGGTCCGCGGAGAGCGGGCTGCGCTTAATGGTGGAAATCACGACGTACCAGCGAAGGGACAATGCCATGGCCTGGCTCCCAAGTGCCGCCCACCAGGCGCCAACACCCACCGGCCCAGGCCGGCGGCGCCCCCGCCTGTTGAGGCTGGCGCACCGCGCCGCCGCCATGGTCCTGGCGCTTGTGCTCCTCGCGGCCTTCGCCGTCGCGTGGGCCCCCGGCAGCGCCGCCGATTCGGCCCCCGTTGACCCCAACGATCCGAAGACACCGGTCACGGTCACGGCCGACAGCCTCCCCACGGCGCAGCACGACGGCGTCGCCTGGCAGACGGCCATCATCGGCAACACCGTGTACGTGGTCGGCAAGTTCAACAATGCCCGGCCCTACAACGCCGCTCCCGGGACGCAACAGGTGCCCCGGAGTAATATTCTTGCTTTCAACCTGGCCACCGGGCAGCTCATTCCGGGCTTCGCGCCCGTACTTAACGCCCAGGCGCTCGCCGTCGCCGCCGCGCCGGACGGTTCCCGGCTCTACATCGGCGGGGATTTCACCACCGTCAACGGAGTCCAGCGCTTGAGGGTTGCCGCCCTGGATCCCGTGACGGGAAGCCTGATCAGCACTTTTGCGCCGCAGATGAGTGCCACTGTCCGGGCCATTGCCGCCAAAGGCACTACGGTCTGGTTGGGTGGCACGTTCACCGCCGTTGGGTCCGCCGCCCGATCGCGGCTCGCGGCAGTGAACGCTGCCGACGGGTCGCTGCTGCCCTGGGCGCCGAATGCCGCCGGAGGTCAGGTCAACGCTCTCACCGTCTCTCCTGACGGGGCCAAAATCGTGGTGGGCGGTTCGTTCTCGACGCTGAACGGCTCCAACCGGCCCGGCTTCGGGCTCGGGATGGTCAACGCCACCAGCGGGGCCAATATCGCTACCCAAGCCAACGACGTGGTGCGCAACTCCGGCTCCACATCGGCTATCCTCTCGCTGCATTCCGACGGCACCAGCTTCTACGGCACAGGATTCATCAAGAATACCGGAGGAAATCTGGAAGGGGCGTTCTCCGCCAACTGGTCCGATGCCCGGATCAAGTGGGTGGAGGACTGCCATGGCGACTCCTATGGTGTATTCGCCTCCAACACTGCCGTCTACGTCGCCAGCCACGCCCACTACTGCCTGAACCTCGGCGGTTTTCCGGAGACTACGCCCAAGTCCTGGCACCGGGCGACCGCCTTCAGCAAGGCGGCCACTGGAACGCTCACCAAAGACACGCAGGGCTATCCGTCCTTCACCGGCCAGCCCGCCCCTACCCTGCTGAACTGGTTCCCGGATATGGACACCGGGACTGCCACCGGCCAGGCCCAGGGTCCGTGGGCGGTTACTGGCAACAGCAACTATGTTGTGATGGTCGGTGAGTTCCTCAACGTCAACCTGCGGCCGCAGCAGGGACTGTCGCGGTTCGCGGTTAAGGAAATCGCCCCGAACCGGCAGCAGCCCCGCGTCAACCCGACGAACTTCGTGCCGACTCTGACGAGCCCGGCCGCCGGTGAGGTCAAGGTGGACTGGCAGTCCAACTGGGACCGGGATAACTCCAACCTGACGTACACCGTGCTGCGGGACGGCAATGCCACCCCGGTCTATTCAGTGTCCGGGCTCTCCACCTTCTGGCAGCGGCCCACCCTGACGTTTACCGATTCCGGACTGGCCGCCGGCTCGCACAGCTACCGGATCGTGGTGAAGGATCCATTCGGCAACACCGTCACCGGGGACAGCCGGAGTATCACCGTCGCCGTCGCCGGCAACCAGGCACCGGCGGCGTCGTTCACGGCCACCGTCAACCAACTGGCGGTCGCCGTGGACGGCGCGGCCTCGGCGGATCCGGACGGCACCATCAGCGGCTACGCGTGGAACTTCGGCGACGGCGGCACCGCCACCGGGGCGACTGCATCGCACAGCTACGCGGCAGCCGGAACCTACACGGTCACCCTGACCGTGACGGACAACGGCGGGGCCACCGGCACCACCACCCGCAGCGTCACGGTCGCCCCGGCCGGGGGAGCTCTGGCACGGGACGCCTTTGCCCGCACCCTTGCATCCGGTTGGGGCACGGCGGACACCGGCGGGGCTTGGTCCGTGAACGGCTCAGCCAGCTCGTACTCAGCCGGCGGCGGACTGGGCCTGATGAGCCTGATCGCCGGCAGGGGACCGTCCACGTTCCTGCCGGGGGTGTCGACGACCGCCAGCAACTCGCTCGTGACGGTCTCGTTCGACAAGATCGGAAACGGCGGCGGCTCGAATCTGGGCGTCATTGGGCGCCGCGTGGGAACGGAGGAGTACCGCGGCAAGGTGAAGGTGTCGTCCACCGGCGTCACCACGCTGCAGCTGACGAGGCTCGCCGGCGGCGCCGAAACGACGCTGGCCCAGGTCCCCGCCGGGATTACTCTCACCGCCGGGCAACAACTGCAGCTGCGGGTGGAGGTCACGGGAACGGGGCCCAGCACGCTGCGGGCCAGGACCTGGCGGACGGGAACGGCGGAGCCGGGGGCCTGGGGCGTGACCATCACGGATTCCACCGCCAGCCTGCAGGCTGCCGGGTCCACCGGGCTGATGTCCTACCTCTCGGGCTCGGCCACGAACGCGCCCGTGCTGGCACGATTCGACGATCTTGTGGTCGGACCGGCCTAGCGGGCGGCACGACGCAGGTCCGGCGGCTGCGGGGGCGGCCGCCGGGCCCGGCCCAGAACGACCAGTTCCACAGGAGAGGCGTTGCTCAGGGCGCCCGGTCCATGCCGAAACCCGGCAAGGCCGCGGACCCCAGGGCCCGTGCCGCCAGTGCTATTCCACGAACACTCCCTGTTTAAGCCGTTCGAATCGAGCTGCTCAAACAGGACGGTTCAAACTGAGCAAGGGGAATGCAATGAAATCTCCACAGAGGAATTGGGGCTTGCTGCGGCTTGGCCCCCAGGGAGTACCGCTGCGGATTGGCCATCCGCCGCGCCGGGCGCCGTCGGGCTTGGGTACAGCTGCCAGGATCTCGGCCGCGGGAGCCAGCGCTGCGCTCGTCGCAGCCGTGCTCCTGACAATTGCCCCGGGGGCCGGCGCGGATTCCGCGCCCGCCGATCCGGGAAATCCGGCCACTCCCGTGACCGTGACGGCAGATGCCCTGCCGACGGTGCAGATCGACGGTGTGGTCTGGCAGCAGGCGATCATCGGGGACACGGTGTACGCGGTGGGCAAGTTCAACACCGCCCGCCCGGCCGGTGCCGCGGCCGGGTCGCAGACGACATCGCGAAAGAACATCCTGGCGTTCAGCCTCAGCACGGGCAAGCTGATCACCACGTTCAACGCCTCCCTCAACGCCCAGGGGCTGGCCGTCGCGGCATCCCCCGACGGCAGCCGGCTCTACGTCGGCGGTGACTTCACCTCGGTGAACGGGACGGCCGCCAGCCGGGTCGTCGCGCTTAACCCGCAGACCGGCGCCGTCGTCCCCGGCTGGGCCCCGAAGCTCTCGGCCACCGTCAGGGCGATCGTGGCCACATCCGACACGGTTTACCTTGGCGGCATGTTCGGCGCCGTGGGATCCACCTCCCGCTCGAAGCTGGCGGCGGTGCGTGCTTCCAACGGCGGATTGCTGGCGTGGAGGCCCAACGCCGCAGGCGGGCGCGTGAATGCGCTTGTCATGGCGCCGGACCGCAGCAAGCTCGTGGCCGGGGGCGCCTTCACCACCCTGAACGGAAAGAACAGGCCGGGCTTCGGTCTGGGCGCGGTGGACGCCGTCAACGGGACGAGCCTGGCAACGCCGGTCAACGACGTGGTCCGGAATGCCGGCAGCAACGCCGCCATCACCTCGCTGTCCAGCGATGGAGTCAACTGGTACGGCACGGCCTACATTTTCGGTAGCAGGGGCGGAACGGGAAACCTCGAGGGATCATTCTCGGCGAACTGGTCAAGCCTGGGCATCAAATGGATCGAAGACTGCCATGGAGACTCGTACAGCGTTTTCGCTAACAACACGGCGGTGTACAAGGCCAGCCACGCGCACTATTGCCTGAACCTGAAAGGCTTCCCCGAGACGAAGCCCAAGTCCTGGCACCGGGCACTGGCCTACAGCAAGGCGGCGACCGGGACCCTGACCAGGGACACGCAGGGGTTCCCGAGCTTCACCGGCAGGCCGGCGCCGTCGTTGCTGACCTGGTTCCCGGAGATGGACACGGGTACGGCCACGGGACAGAGCCAGGGCCCGTGGACGGTGACCGGCACCGACAGTTACGTGGTGATGGGCGGCGAGTTCAAGAAGGTCAACCTCAAGGGCCAGCAGGGACTGGTCCGCTTCGCGGTCCGCTCCATCGCGCCGAACAAGGAAGGTCCGGTGTCGTCGTCGTCCCCGATCAATCCGGCGCTCACCTCGCCGTCGGCGGGCAAGATCCGGGTCCGCTGGCAGTCGAACTGGGACCGGGACAACACCAACCTGACGTACAAGGTGTACCGCGACGGCGTGGCGGTCAACACCCAGTCCAAGTCCACAACGTTCTGGAACAGGCCCACCATGGAGTTCACCGACACGGTCAAACCCGGAAGCACGCACCGGTACCGCATCGTGAGCAGCGATTCGTTTGGCAACACCCGGGCTTCCGCAACCCTGGGCCTGACGGCGAAGTAGGCATGGAAACTGAGGGCTGCTGCCTCGGTTGAGGAGATAGCAGCTCACGCGCACGGGAATATGCGCCCGGAAAAGGGGCGCACCGAAAAGGGCCGGATCCGTTCAAGGATCCGGCCCTTTTCCCGTCTGCGCGCTACAGCCAGGCGGAGCCGTCAGCCGTTGTAGCGGATACCGCCGGACCTGCCCTCGACGAGGAGTGCAAGGTTGTCGGCCCAGCGGTTGGTTTCCAGGCCGGGAGTTGTGCTGGCGGCTCGGCTGATGATCCGGACGGGGTACTTCGAGCCGTTGCCGAAGTCGAACTGGTTGCGGCCGAGGCTGTTACCGGCAACAGTTACCGTGATGTTCGCGTACTTTCCGTTGTCGATATTGATGGACGTCTGGCCGTCATCCACCCAGTTCTTCTCCACCACGACGTTCGCGAGCTTGGCGACATTCTGCTGGAGCATGATGCCGATGCCCGCGTGGTTGCCGCGCGGGTTCGGCCCGCTGCCGGGACCCGGGTTGGAGTTGGCGACCACCGTGTTGCCGGCGATGCGGATATTCTCGCCGCCCTGCACCTGGATTCCGTCGTTGTGGGTGCCGTTGCTGTGCGCCGGGTCGTTGGACCAGTACGTCAGCGAGTGGATGTAGTTTCCCTCGGCCGTCACGTTGGCCGTGGCCGGTCCGCCGGGCCGGTTGAAGATGCCGAGACCGTCGTTGGTGCCCTGGATGTGGTTCCGTTTGGCGGTGTAATCGTGGCCCACGATGCCGTCGCGGTAGTAGGACGGGCTGTCCGGGATGATCGTGGTGTCCTGGACGACCAGGTTGGCGACCGCGGCGCTGTTGGCGTCCACGACGCCGGTGTTGGAACCCGGGATTCCCTTGCCACCGTGCAGCCTGCTGTTCTTGATGGTCACGTTTTTGGCGCGGACCTTGATATCGCCGTAGATCTCCAGTCCGTCCAGGACGGTGCCGTCCTGGCTGATGACCAGGTCCGCACCGGAGGTGTTGTGCGGCGTCAGTGCGGTGCCGGCCGTAACGCCGCTGGTAGCGGCGGAGGGCTGATAGGTGCCCACAGCCAGGGCTGCGCGGGCGGCGGGAGCAACGGACGCCGTCGTTGCGGCGACGTTGCCCTGCGGCTGGATGGCCGTAACGCGCTGGGCAGCCACCGGGGCGGCAGCCGGGGCAGCAGCTGCGGGAGCCTGCGGTGCAGCCGCTACGGACGTGTCAATGGCTGCTGCCTTGGAGTCGGCAGCGGGGGTAATCGTCGTCGCTTCGCCCTGGGTGCTGGTGCTGGGCTGGGTGCCGGTGCCGGACGTCGCGCCGGGCACGTCCTGGGCCGCAGGCTGTCCGCAGCCGGTCAGCGTGAGGGCCGCGACGGTGAGGACCGCGGCGCTCAGGTAGCCTGCATGGATGTTCTTGTTCTGGGGGCCAATGGCCATGGTGTGTCAACCTCTTACATCTCGTCTTCCGGGCACGGGGAATTGCACAGAGACATAACGGAGTGGCGTGCGGCCTGGGGCCTGGTCTGCCAGCGGCACTGAAGCCGAGTCGGTATGTTGCATTGTGCGGTGTCAGCGCAGTACCTGTGCCTGAGACCTAGGCATGGGCGAACCCGTGGCATCTGCCAAGCTGACGATTCCGTGGGTATCCCCGACCCCGGCTAATGAGCCCCCACGCTAGCCGAGGCCCTCAGAGGTTGCAAATTGATAACGGCAGCATATGGCGCATCGCAACTTCACAACAGCCGGGCGTGTCTCTCGCGACACGCCCAAAAATTCCGCGGCATGGCGGGGATTCTAGCTCCCGGCGAAAAGCGGACTTAACTGCTCGTAAACTTATTTCCGGCGGTACTCGCTGTACACGTAGCCGACCGCACCCGACGCCATGCCGAGGCCCCGGGCTGCCGTCCTCAGGCCCATTGCTTTCTGGGCCTTCGAGCCGGTCGCCAGACCTGCCGCCAGCCGGGCGGACCCTCCCAGCAGACGGAGCGACCCGGACGCCAGCGATGCGGCCCGGGCCGTCATGCGGGCTGCGAAGCCTGTGCTGAGCTCGATGCTGACCCGGGTGGCTGTGTTGCCGCTCCGCAGGGCGCGCCGCAGGACCCAGCTGCGGGTGAGCCGGCACGCCGGAACCCGGTCCACCACCACGGCCTCGTCGCACCAGAGCATGGTCCCCCCGCGCTGCACGAGCTGGCGGGTAAAGAGCGTGTCCGAGCCGCCGCTGAGGCCGAACCGCTCATCGAAGCACAGCTGCAGCTCCCTGATCTGGCGGAGATCCAGGAGCAGATTGTTTGTGGCGGCCACATCCAGCGTTGAGCCGGTGGGCAGCCTGCGGCGCCGGAAGAACCGGCCCGCTTGAATCCACGGTTCCGGCTCGTGTTCGTACTCACTGATGACGGGGCCAACGACGGCGGCGGCGCCGCTGGTACGCTGCAGGTCCAGCAGCTGGGCGAGCCAGCGCTCGGAGGGTACTTCGTCGTCGTCAATGAAGACCAGCAACTCGCTGGGGCCGGCCTCGGCCAGGGCGCGGTTCCGTGCGGCGGCAATGCCGGGCTTCGGCTCGTGGACGTAGCGGACCAATCCGGCCGGAAGTGTGCGTGCGAACTGCTCCACGGCGGCCCTGGCGCCGGCCTCCGGCTCATTGTCGATGACCAGGACGGTGACGGTACGCGGCTGAGGCGACGGGCCGCCCGGGGAGTCGGTGCCGTCGGCTTCGCCGCCCGGCGCACGGCCGGCAGCCAGGGCCTGGTCCGCCAGCCGGGGCAGCGCCAGGGCGATGTCGTCCGGACGCCGGTAAGTCAGAACCGCGATGACGGTGCCGCCGGACGGGAGCGCGAGTCCCTGCAGGTGCCCACCGGAGAAATCGTAGTCAGTCATTGTCATTCCCTCTGCCTTTCTCACCCCGATTTACCGCTTGCGAACCCGGGCGCTGGTCCCGTTGCCGGCTGCTGGTCCGGCCGAAAAGTGCCAGGGCCTGTTCCACGTAGCCGGACAGCATCCGGCGGTGGAAGAGCCACAGCGCAGCCAGGGCCAGGATGATGAAAATCGCCAGCCCGCCGAACAAGTGCCATAGGCTGTGCACGTCCGCGAGGGACCACAGCCCGTAGCCGGCAGCGCCCCACAGGGCCGAGTGTACGGCGGGCAGGATGGAGAAAAGCTGGGACTTTACCGTCACACCGGTCAGCCGGGTCTGGATTCTGAGCAGCACGGGGGTGAGGACGAAGCCGGCCACAGCGTAGCCCGCGGCGACTCCGAACACGCCGAACTGCAGCCCGATGACAATACCGCTCACCTGCACCACTGCGGCGAGGATTTCATACCGGATGATGAGCGAACTCTGGCCCAGGCCCTTCATCAGCGCCGGCGTCACGTAAAAGACCGTCTCGCGGGCACCGCCGATGGCCAGGACGCTGACCAGCGCCGCGGCGGGCATCCATTCGGGACCCAGGACCAGGTTCACGAGCTCAGGCGCTGCGCAGGCCACAAAGGTCATCAGCGGGATGGAAGCTACCGCCAGGATCCGGGTGGCGGCCACCAGATTTGCGGCTACGAGATCGCGGCGGTCCGCGGACCGGGCAAAGGCCGGAAACATGACCCGGTTAACGGTCTGGCCAATCAGCTGCACCGGCACCACCAGAATCCGGTACGCCATGCCATAGAGGGACAGGGCGGAGACGCCGAGGACACGGCCCACCAGGATGTTGTCCAGGTTGCGGGAGAAGTAGGCCAGGCAGTCTGTGGCGAACACGCTAAGGCTGAACTTGAACAGCGGCACCACCGCGCGGAAGCCGAAGTTCGGCAGCGGTCCCCGGCTCGCCGCCAGCAGCATGGCGCTGCAGACGAGATCGGTGGCAACCACCTGGTACACCATGGACCAGGGTCCGGCGCCGGCCAGGGCCGCGCCGATGCCGGCGGCACTGCCCGCGGCGGCTGCCGCAATATCCGCGGCTCCCACCTTGTGCAGCAGCATCTCGCGGGACAACATTGACCGCGGCGTGATCGCGAGGGCCTTGAGCGGGATGGCGAACGCCAGCACCTGGAGGATCGGTTCGAGTTCCTCAACCCGGAAAAAATCGGACACCCACGGTGCGGCAAACCAGGTGGCTGCCGCGAGCAGGCCTGCCACAAGGAGGTTAAGCGTGGCGGTGGCGCCGGCCATCCGGCGGGTAACGTCCGCGCGCTGGATCAGCGCAGCGGACATGCCCTGGTCCAGCAGCAGCGCCGCCAGGCTGATATAGACGGTGGCAGCGGCGATGACGCCGTAGCTCTGCGGTCCCAGAATCCGGGCGAGCACCACCGCGCAAACGATCTGGAATCCCTGCCGTGCCAGGACCGCACCAAAGCTCCACCGGACGCCGCGGGCCGTCCCTCCGGCCGTCCCTCCGGCCGTCCCTCCGGCCGTCCCTCCGGGGGGCTGGCCGGCCGTCCCTCCGGCCGTCCCTCCGGGGGGCTGGCCGTCGTGGCCGGAACCATTCTGGCCAGCCATGTTGCCGGCGGCTCCCGACGTGGCTTCGCCGGCGCGGCCGGCGGTGTTGCCTGTCACCGCCGCCTGCCAGTGGCGGGATGGGCTACGAGGACCGGCAGGTGCTGCCCAGCAGTGTTCATCATGCCCCTATGGATCCGTGACCGCGGCGGAAAGTCACCCTGCGGCGGGGGCCCGGGGACTGCTGCTCGCAGAGTCTCCGATCCAGCCACTGAAACGAGTCGCTGGGACCTCCGGATCCGCTCTGGCTTAGGGCAAGACTACGGCCGGTATCCCGGTTTGGCTAGGATTCGCAGGGCCCTCCCCGGCTGCGGGCAAACACGTGTCGCGAAAAAGCTTCCTTAGGGAAGTTTTGCGGTAAATAATGGGCCTTCAGGAGACCATGAAGTACCGTGCCGGTGCAGGCATGGCGTGGAAGCCGCATGGGGGTTCCTTTGGAGCTAGCAGAATACGGACGCGCGATGGTGCGCGGCTGGTGGATCGTGCTTTTGTGCATGGTGGTCGGCTTCGCCGCCGCGGCGTTTTTCACCGCCCGGACACCGCCGGTCTATCAGAGCAGCGTCAGGTTCTATGTGGTTTCAGCGCAGGGCCCGGGCCAGTCGGCGCTCCAGGCCCTCGAACTCTCCCGCGGCCGCATCGCCGGGTTCGCCGGCCTCGCGAAGAGCGATAAGTTCGCGGATGTCCTCGGCCGGAACAGCAACACCGGCCTGTCGGCCAGGGAAATATCCGAGAGCATCAGCGCCACCGGCGACCAGGCGACGCTTATGCTCTCCGTCGTGGTCAGCCTGCCGGATCAGGCCAGGGCCCTGGCGGTCGCCCGGACCATCGTCGACAACCTGGGAACCGCGGTCAGCGAAGTGGAGGCCGCCCGAACGGCGTCGGGCAGCGGACAGACGGTCCTGAACCTGGTGGGCGGGCCCACCGTGGAAACTGTGCCGGTGTCACCCCACGTCGGTTTGAACCTGGCCCTCGGGACACTTCTTGGCTTCGGCGCTGGCGTGGTGATTGCCGTCTCGCGCCGGCTGATGGACAAGACGCTCGGGACTGCCGAGCAAGTGGAGGAGGCCTCCGGACGTCCCCTGCTCGCACGGATCCCGCTCAGTGCCGACGCCCGAAAAGCAAGCCGGATTCTTGAACAGCGCCAGGTCTCCCTCCTGGACGAGGCCGGGCGCCGGCTCCGGACGAACATCGATCACCTTCCCGGTATGTCGGCTTCCGGCGTTGTCGCCATTACCTCGGCTCGGGTAGGGGACGGCAAATCCAGTGTGGCGCTTTTGCTGGCCCAAGCCTGGGCGGAGGCCGGTGAACGAGTCCTGCTGGTGGAAGGCGACCTCCGCACCCCACGGCTCGCGGCCGAGCTGGCGCTCGCCAACGGGCTCGGCCTCGCGGATCTCCTGGCCGGCCGTACCTCGCTGGCCGACGTCATACAGCCGACGGTGATGGAGAGCCTTCAGGTTGTCGCCGCCGGCGCGGTTCCGGCCAACCCCACGGAGCTGCTGCGCGGCCCGGCGGCGGGCTCGGTGCTGGCGGAGATGCGGACGAAGTACAGCCGGGTGATCGTCGATGCACCGGCCATGCAGCCTTACAGCGATGCGGCGCTGCTGGCGGCCAAGGCGGACTGCACCGTCGTCGTCGTCATGCACCGGCGGGTGACCCCGGAATTGCTGAAAGCGGCGTTCCGGAACCTTGAGCTGGTCAATAGCAAGATCGCCGGGGTAGTGCTCAATGCTCTTCCCGCGCGGCTCTCGGAAGCCTACAAACAGCCATCCGAAGGGTTCCGGACCCAGGAGCAAACGACAGACTGGGCGCCGCTTGAGATGCCGGCGGAACCTCCGGTCCCACACGCCGCGCCCCGGCGGTGACCGGTGGGCCGCCACGACCGCGCAGCTGATCGAAGCCCTGCTCCGGGCCGGGTGGTCTGAATGCAGCTCGCTCTCTGGATCGGACTATGTCTGACGGCCGCCTTCCTGCTCCGGACGCGGGCCAGGGTGCCGATCGGGGCTGTCCTGTGCCTGTGGATGCTGGTGCCCGCCGTGGGGTCATCGCTCATCACCGGAGTGGGCTTCGGGCCGTTGTCGTTCCACGCCGCAACGTGGCTGGTGCTGTCGATCTTCCTGATCCGGATGCTCCACGACCCATGGAGCGTCCAGGCCGCGCTCGCCCGGCACTTCTTCCTGTTCCTTACCCTTGGGGTGGTGACGACCGCTGCCTTCCTGGCCTCGGTCACCTCGAGCGCCGGCGGGGGGATCGTTTTGCTGGTGGACCAGATCGTGGTTCCGGTTCTGTTCTGCCTGCTCCTGCTGGCGGAAGCCGAAAGGGCCGGGGGACTGGTGACAGTCCTCCGCACGCTGGTGCTGAGCCTCGTGGCGATCGTCTGTGTCATCGCAGTCGCCCAGTGGCTGACGAACAGCTTCCTGTTCTACGAGTTTGGCTACAGCAACGTGTACTGGTTCGGCCGGGGCTCCGGCCGATGGATGGCCACCCTGGATCAGCCGCTGGCTTTGTCGCTCGCCATTTCGCTCGCAGCACCCCTCGTGGCCGGGCTGAAGCAGGCCTGGCTCCAGGCCTTGATGCTGGCACTGATGGTGGTCGGCGTCCTCATCACGCAGTCCCGCGTGGGGCTCGCCGCGCTTGCCTTGACCGTGGCGGCGACGTTGCTGCTGGCCAGGATGCGCGCCTGGATCAAGGCGGTGATGGTGGTGGGGGCCGCCGCGGCCGCCGCCGTGATCATGGTCTCTCCCCTCATTGCAGGGGTGGCGGCCAGGGTTGTCGACGACTCCGGTTCCACGCAAGCCCGGAGCCTGGCTCTCGACTATTTCCTCAGCCGCTGGAATGTTTACGCACTGACCGGTGACGGCATCGGCTCCAGCTACCGGCTGGCCACCCAGGTGGGGCTGGAGACCAGCTTCGAGAACCCCATCCTGATGTACAGCGTCGACTTCGGCATCGTCTTCGCCCTGCTCTATTTCGGTTCAATGGCTGTGATCGTGATCCGCAAGGGTCCCAGGAACGGCTACAAGGGCCTGGTGCTGGCCGGAATCATGGCCGTCGTCATCCCGCAGACCTACAGTTCCCTCGCCACCCGCTCCGCAGCCGGCATCCTCGTCTGGACGCTTCTGGCCATGGTCATCATCGCCGGGGATGAGGCGCAGGATCGCGCCCGCGAGCAACGTGCCCGGCAGGCGCACGACGAGGCAGCCGCAGCGGACACCGCCCGGCCACCCGGCGCCCTGACGCCGGCCGGACCCGCAGGCTGACGATGATCCTCCGCCGGCAGTTGGTGGGGCCATCCCCCCCGCTGAAGAATTACGACGCCGGCCCCGGTCGAGTTCCGCGGCGTACGGCTCGGCTATGGCCGCTCAGGACGGCTGCGAGAACGTGGGATAATTAGGGTTAATCTGTGTGACGTATTAGCCCGTGCCCTGCCGGCGGACCGGGTGCGTCGCAGCGAAGCCGATCCAGGAGTCCCGCTATGGTTGCCACCCCCGCCCATCTCCTCCGCTCAGCCCGGGCGCTGGGCAACGAGGAGGTCTTGCGGATCCGCAACGACTTCCCCATCCTGAACCAGACCGTCAACGGCAGGCCGCTGGTCTACCTGGATTCCGGGGCCACCTCGCAGAACCCCCTCAGCGTGCTGGAAGCAGAGCAGGAATTCTACGAACAGCGGAACTCGGCCGTGCATCGCGGCGCGCACCACCTCGCGGTGGAGGCCACCGAAGCCTTCGAGGACGCCCGGGAAACGGTGGCGGCCTTCATCGGGGCCGCACCGGATGAACTCATCTGGACCTCCAACGCCACCGAGGGGCTGAATCTGCTCAGCTACTCGTTCCTCAACGCCTCCCTCCCCGGCGCAGCCCCCGAAGCCGCCCGCTTTGCCCTCTCAGCCGGTGACGACCTCGTAGTCACCGAGATGGAGCACCACGCCAACCTGATTCCCTGGCAGCAACTGGCCGAGCGGACCGGGGCCAGCCTGAAGTTCATCCCGGTCGATGCCAATGGGGCCCTGGATCTGGACGCCGCTGCCCGGATCATCACCGGCCGGACCCGCGTCCTCGCTTTCACCCACGCCTCCAACGTCCTGGGCACCATAAACCCGGTGGATACCCTGGTGGGGCTGGCCCGTGCCGCCGGGGCCCTCGTGGTGCTCGACGCCTGCCAGTCCGCACCGCACCTGCCGCTGGACGTCAAGGCACTGGGCGTGGACTTCGCTGTCTTCTCCGGCCACAAGATGCTGGCGCCGACGGGAATCGGCGGACTGTACGGCCGCTCCGAACTGCTCAACGCCATGCCGCCCTTCCTGACCGGCGGCTCGATGATCACCACCGTGACGATGGAGCGTGCCGGGTTCCTGCCCAGCCCGCAGCGCTTCGAGGCCGGAACCCAGCGGATCTCGCAGGCGGTGGCCCTCGCCGCCGCCGCCAACTATCTGAGCGAAACCGGGCTCTCCCGCATCCACGCCTGGGAATCGGAGCTGGGGCAGCGGCTTGTGGAAGGGCTCGAAGCGATCCCGGGGATCCGGGTGCTCGGTCCGGCGGCGGGGCGGGAACGGATCGGCCTGGCAGCCTTCGACGTCGAGGGTGTCCACGCGCACGACGTCGGGCAGTTCCTGGACAGCCGCGGGATCGCGGTCCGGGTGGGCCACCACTGTGCCCAGCCCCTGCACCGCCGGCTCGGCCTGACGGCGAGCACCCGTGCCAGCACCTACCTGTACAACACCACCGACGACGTGGACGCGTTTCTCGACGCCGTCGCCGGTGTCCGCGGATATTTCCAAGCCTGAGGACGGCAGTACATGAGTCTCGACCAGCTTTACCAGCAGATCATTCTGGAGCACTCCAAGTCGCGACACGGCAGCGGACTGGCCGGAACGGCCGTTCCCGGCGGTGCGAGCAGCGGCCAGTCACACCAGCTCAATCCGGTCTGCGGGGATGAGATCACCGTCCGCGTCTCCGTGGCCGACGGAAGGGTCAGCGAACTCCGCTGGGACGGCGACGGCTGTTCGATCTCGATGGCGTCGGCCTCCGTCCTGACCGACCTGGCGGAAGGCCTGACGGCGGCGGAGCTGCAGACTGTGATCGGCAGCTTCCGTGAAGTGCTGCGCTCCCGCGGCAAGGTGGCCGCCGATCCTGAGGTGCTGGGGGATGCCGCCGCGTTCGAGGGCGTGGCCCGCTACGCCGCCCGGGTCAAGTGCGCCATGCTCTCCTGGGTTGCCGCCGAGGACGCGCTCGGGCAGGCGCTGTCGAACTAAGGCGCTGTCGAACTAAGGCGCTGTCGAACTAAGGCGCTGTCGAACTAAGGCGCTGTCGAACTGAGGCGCTGTCGAATCAGTGGGCATTTTCGTTAGTTCGTCGGGGCTTCAGGCAGCGCCAGGACGTTTTCGCGCCGGCGGGACATGCCCGTTTTTCGCACCGGGGACTGGGCACAATGACATTATGCCCACCTGCCGGCCCCGGCGCGGGGCATGTCCGTTCGGGCGGTGTCCAGTCCGGCGGGACATGCCCATTTTTCGCACCGGGGACTGGGCACAATGACATTATGCCCACCTGCCGGCCCCGGCGCGGGGCATGTCCCTTTGGGTCGGTGTCCAGTCCGGGGGACATGCCCATTCTTCGTACCCGGGACTGGGCATAATGACACTATGTCCACCTGCCGGCCCCGGCGCGGGGCATGTCCCGTCCGGCGGGCACGTCCCGACCGGCGGGCAGATCCCGTCCAGCGGGTATTTTCGTTGATCTGGCCGGACGCAGGTAGCCGTTGGCGGCGCTCCTTCCCGGTTACCTGCCGCCACAGCTCCTATCGGCCCGGGGAAGGCCCGGGTTTCCGTGGGCTTGAGGCGCCGGGCGCCGAAGTAACTGGGCAGGAGTGTCGCGGCCCGTCGCATTGGGCTGGTCCGGTCAGGCGTTGGATTGGTCCGGCGGCGTGGAATCTGGCGTCGGCGCGGGGGACATGTCCATTCTTCGCGCCCGGGACAGGGCACAACGGAACCATGTCCACCCGCGCACCCCGGCGCGCGGCATGTCCCTGAGCTGTGCCCTCCCAGCACCCTGGCCAAGACCCCCGACGAACTAACGAAAATGTCCACTGGGTCGCCGTCGAACCGGGGCACCTGTTGCGAACCGGGGCATCTGTTTCGAACTGACCGCCCGTCGGGGACGCCGGGTCAGGGCCGGCCGAGGCCCCGGTAGGTCCAGCCTGCGGCCCGCCACTTGGCCGGGTCCAGGACATTGCGGCCGTCGAGTATCCGCGGTGCCGTCACGAGGGCCTTGGTGTTATGCGGATCGAGATCCCGGTACGCCTTCCACTCGGTTAGCAGCAACACGGCGTCGGCCTTGTGCAGGGCGGCCTCGAGGTCCGGTTCCATCTGAAGCTCCGGGAAGCGTTTGGCTGCGTTGGTCAGCGCCTGCGGGTCCGTGACAGTCACGACGGCGCCCTGGAGCTGAAGCTGCGCGGCCGCACTCAGGGCCGGCGAATCGCGGACGTCGTCGCTTTCCGGCTTGAAAGCCGCACCCAGCACGGCAATCCGCTGGCCCATCAGGGAGCCGCCGCAGAGCTCGCGGGTCAGTTCCACCACCCGGGTCCGGCGGCGCATGTTGATCGCGTCAACCTCGCGCAGGAAGGTCAGTGCCTGGTCCGCCCCGAGCTCGCCGGCGCGAGCCATGAACGCCCGGATGTCTTTGGGCAGGCAGCCGCCGCCGAAGCCGATCCCGGCGTTGAGGAACTTCCTGCCGATCCGGTCATCGAGCCCGATCGCGTCCGCCAGACGCGTGACATCAGCCCCGGTGGCCTCGCAGACCTCGGCCATGGCGTTAATGAAGGAGATCTTGGTGGCGAGGAAGGAGTTGGCCGCGGTCTTGACCAGCTCCGCCGTCGCATAGTCCGTCACGAGCCGCGGCGTGCCGGCGGCGAGGGGAATCTCGTAAAGCCGGTCCAGTACGGCGACGGCGGGATTGTCTTCGCTGCCGTCCGGCACTCCGTAGACGAACCGGTCCGGGTTCAGGGTGTCCGTGACCGCATGGCCTTCGCGGAGGAACTCGGGGTTCCAGACCAGGGTGGCGCCGGGCTCCGTTTCCGCGATGACCTCGGCGAGCCGCGCGGCGGTGCCGACCGGCACCGTGGACTTTCCCGCGATCACATCGCCGGGCGAGACATGGGCAGCCAGTGATTCCACGGCCGCGTCGACGAAGCGCAGGTCGGCACCGTTTTCGCCACGCTTCTGCGGGGTCCCCACGCAGATGAAATGGATTTCCGAGCCCCGGGCGGCCGACATATCGGTGGTGAACCTCAGCCGTCCCGATTCTTCGAGTTCGGTCAGGAGATCGTCCAGCACCGGCTCGTAAAAGGGTGCATGGCCGCCGGAGAGTTGGGCCACCTTGTTTTCGTCAACATCGATGCCCACCACATCGTGCCCTAGCTTTGCCATGCACGCCGCATGGACCGCGCCGAGATACCCACAACCAATAACCGAGATCCGCATAATTCCGATGTCCTCCCCGCTGGGTGTGTTCACAAGAGCAAGATCTGATCACAGCGTACGTGCCGGGGCCGGGTTTCGCACAGCTGCCCGGCGCGTCAGGACATACAAGATCAGCAGGATCAACAGGGCGCCGAGCGTGGCGCCGGCGGTGTTGGCCAGGACATCCGCCAGCGACGGGTAGCGGGCGGGCAGGAAGGCGAACTGTGCCAGTTCAATGAGGCAGGACAACAGCAGCCCTGTGGCGGCTCCGACCCACCAGTAGACCGGACCCATGATCCAGACCACCAGTGCCCCCAGTGGCATAAACAGCAGGACGTTGGAGGCGGCCTCCACCAAACCATAGTCAACCCAGTGCGGGACACCCCAGCCGTGCAGCCTGCGCAGCACCTTCATCACCAGTTCGCCTCCGGCGCCACGGTCCACCGGGGTGGGCCAGAGGGTGATGAAGCCCAGGATCACGACGTAGGCGCCGAGTTCCCACGCGGCGACGCGATGGGGTTTCACGGCCGCCCCTTTCCCAAGGCACTTTAGAAGGCACTGACGTTTCTGATTCTAGCGCCGGGCTCACAGCAAATGATGGCCCTTGTCCGGCATGAGGGTCCGCCGGGCCAGGGAATCGGGGAACCGCAGCAGCGCGAGTGCGACAAGGACAGGGAAAATGCAGGCCGCAACAAACTCAGCGATCTGGGGAACACTGTCCGGCAACAGCCAGAGCGGCACCGCGTGGAGCAGGATGATGGGGGTCCCCATCTGGACGATCCGTGAAATGGCGCGTCCCGCCTTCTCCGGCAGGGCATTGGCCAGCGGCCGGGCCAGCGACATCGCGGCGAGGGCGATCAGGACGGCGACCGCGATGCTGAGCACCGGGGTGCCGAAGTCGCCAGATTTCAGCGTCATCCGGGCACTGGTTCCGGTTGCGACCAGGACGCCGCAGACCACCACGACGGCTGCGGCACCGGCGTAAAAGCGGCCCACTTTGGGCTCGATCTTCCGGTACGCGTGCCCGGCCGCCAGAAACAGGATGGCGACCGCGCCGACATCCACGGCAAAGGGCAGGCCGACGAGGAGTTGCTCGTCGAAAATGCTGGCCGCAAGGGCCAGGGCAAGGCAGCTGTAGTAGACCCAGCGTGGCGCGAGCATAAGGACCCGGAAGAGGATGGCGGCGACGAAGATCGCAGTCATGAACCAGAACGCCGTGAAAGGACTGGTGGCGCGTTCCCCGCCCCACAACAGGTCAAGGGCCCGTGAGCCCAGGCTGACTTCGTCCCGGGTCCCGGTCAGGGCACGGGCGAAGTACGGCACCGCGAGGATGGCCAGCCAGGCAAAGTAGGGGATGAGGAGCTTCCACGACTGATAGCGGAGATCCTCGAGGACGGACCGTTTGGCGGACCACAGGTAGCCCGAAAGGACGAAGAAAATCGCCACGTACCCGCCGATGGGGTACTGCACCCAGACGTGCCCGGCGACGACCACCAGCAGGCCGATCAGCCGCACGATGTCGATCCTGACGGACCGGTTCTGCAGCGCCGCAGCCGCAGCGGACGCCGTCGGTTGATCTGTGATCGGACGTTCTGTCATCGGAGCCCCGCAGTCCGGAGGTGTCGGGCACCAGATGGCCTCTCCGGCCGGCACCTTGGATCGGATACTAGCAGTCGTTCCGGGCCGTCACCAGAGAAGTCCCTACGTGTTTTTGCCCGGCGGCAGAGCCCGGTCAGCGGGCCTGACCGCCGGCGGGCTAGCCTGACCGTAGCGACAGGTCAGCCGAGCAGGCCGGCGATCCCGATCGCCGCCGTCGCCGCCCCGAGCAGCATCGAGATGCCCACCAGTACGATATGGACGGTGAGGAAGCGGGTGGCCTTACCGCCGCTGTCGCGGGACCTCGGATCCTTCATCACCCGGCGCAGGAACTGCGGCCAGACGGCCAGGGACCAGGCGCCGGCCACGATCAGGACGATGGCCAGGACCGCCGGCAGCACCATCCGCTAGTGGCTTTCCAGCCAGGCCTGGGCCTGGGTCGACTGGATGTTCAGGGCCTTGCCCACCATCGGCTCGGCCGCTTCGGCGATCTTGCCGCCCAGGAACGGCACCGAGGACGTGACGGTACCCTCAAGCTCGATCCGGGTGCTCCCGCCGTCGGCGACCAGGCGCTGGACGGCGTTCACGTCCAGGGGTGCGCCGGACACCTTCAGGGTGATGTTGCTCTGCCGGGACCCGTCCGGGGCCGGGGCATCCCAGGCCTCGAGCTGGGTCACTTTCAGGCTTTCGCCGACGAACTTCCGGGCCATCTCCGGCATCCGGGTGGTGGGGATGGTCCGCACCGTGGTGGTGCTGAAGGCGCCGGCAGGATCGCCGTCGACGGCGAAGGACTCAAGGGTGCCGCCGACGAGTTCACTCGTGTGGCGCAGGAAATCCTCGTTCACAAACACTGCGGTGACGCGGTCAACGCTGTGCGGAAGGGTGGTGGATGCACTCAATGCCATGGGGGTCCTCCGTGGGGTGGAACTGGTCGTTTCGGGCTCCGAACATCCTACGCGGTGTGCCCGGCCGGTTCCGATCCCTCGTCCTGGAGGGCCTTCGCCGCGGCCGTGATGTTCCGCGACATGGCAGGGAAGATCAGGCTGTGGAACGGCAGCACCGCGAGCCAGTACAGGCGCCCGCTGAGACCTTTCGGGAAGAAGATCGCCCGCTGCCGGTAACGGCTGCCGGTTCCCTCCGGCTCCACCGACAGCTCCAGCCAGGCCCGGCCCGGTGCCCGCATTTCGGCGCGCAGCCGGAGCAGGCGGCCGCGGTCGATCCGCTCGGCGCGCCACCAGTCCACCACTTCGCCTTCGGCCAGCAGATGCGGGTGCCGCCGTCCGCGCAGCAGACCGGCTCCGCCGGTGAGCTTGTCCAGCCAGCCGCGGACGCGCCAGGCCAGAGGCATGGAATACCAGCCGTTCTGCCCGCCGATCCCTTCGATGATGGTCCAGACGTGCTTTGGGGCCACGTCGCTGGAGAAGCTGCGCTCGTCGAGGTAGACGCGGTGGCCGGCCCAGTCCGGGTCGCTGGGGAGCGGATCGGCGTCGGCCCCCGCGCTGGCCCAGGTGGTTGCCACCTGGCCGTCGCGCTCCTTGCCCAAAGCCAGCGCCACCGCTCGCCGGTACGTGGTAAGGCCGCCTTCCGGCACAGGAAGGTAGGAATCGATGTCGTGTTCGCGGGAGACGGCGTCGTGCTGGAGGGACTCCACGAGCGGCAGGGACATGGACAGAGGAATCGGTGTGGTCAACGCGACCCACATGCCTGCCAGTTTGGGCGCCGGAATGGGGAGCGCCAGCACCACTCGGTACGGGAGGCCGGCCTCCGCGGCGTATTCCTGCATCATGCCTGCGTAGCTGAGGACCTGACGGCAGCCGATGTCGAAGGTGCGGTTGATCGGGCCGTCAAGCTCCGCGGCGCCGACGAGGTAGTGCAGCACGTCCCGAACCGCGATCGCCTCGATCTTGTTGCGCACCCAGCTGGGTGCGGGCATGAGGGGCAGCGTCTCGGACAGGTGCCGGATCATCTCGAACGACGCCGAACCGGAGCCGATCACAACGCCTGCCTGATAGACGACGGCGTCCACCGGGCTGTCCAGGAAGACCTTCCCCACCGCCTCGCGGGAGCGCATGTGGGTGGACAGCTCGGCATTGGCCGGGTGCAGGCCGCCCAGGTAAACGATCCGATCCACGCCGGCGTGCCCTGCCGCCTTCGCGGCCGTCTCGGCCATCGCCTTTTCCTTCGACTCGAAGCCCGAGCCGGCCGCCATGGAATGGACCAGATAGTAGAGGACATCGACGCCGTCCAGGGCCGCTCGCAGAGCAGCACCGTCGTCGAGGCTGCTCTGGATCACCTCCACGTCCTCCAGCCACGGCACCCCGGCGATCTTGGCCGGTGTCCGCACCAGGACCTTCACTGTGTGCCCGGCCTCCAGCAGCCGGGGGACCAGCCGCCCGCCGATGTAGCCGGTGGCGCCTGTGACGAGAACCGTCTTCCGGGTCGCCGCTGTGGGGGTGCCGTTCATGGTTGGCTCCTCGTGATTGCCGAAAATGCGTCATTGCCCATAATGGGCATTCGTAGCCCCGGCCGCCGCGGACGGGTCCCTGCTGCCAGCTTATCCCCGCAGGCCTGACCGTCCGCGGCCCCGCGGTAGGCTTGAATGACCCGGGATTCTCACGAATTCCGGCTATTCGTGTTGCCTGCACCCCAGTGATCCCATCAGGAGCTTTCGCCATGAGCCTTAACGGCCCCTCTCTCACCGGTTTGCGCCGCGTCCTCGCCGACGACCGGAATTACGCCCGGGTCAAGGCCGAGGCCGCCCGCGGTTTCGCTGTCCGCAGCGAGGACTACCAGATCAGCGCCCCGGCGGGAATGCGGTCCGCCCTGCTCGCCGAAATGGTTGACGGCCTCACCGCCTCAGCCGTTGGGGACACCGGCCCGGCCCCCGTCGTCCTCGCCGTCACCGCCACCGGACGTGAAGCCGAAGACCTGGCCGCGGCACTGCGCGCCTTCCTGCCGGCAGAGATGATCGCAGAGTTTCCCAGCTGGGAAACCCTGCCGCATGAGCGGCTCTCGCCGCGCTCGGACACCGTGGGACGGCGGCTGTCCGTTCTCCGCCGGCTCGCCCACCCGGAATCCCCGGCCGGCGCGCTCCGCGTCGTGGTGGCCCCGGTTCGCGCCGTCGTCCAGCCGATCGTCGCGGGTCTTGGCGACCTGGTGCCTGTCACTCTCACGGTGGGCCAGGAGGTGCCTTTCAGCAGCGTCGTGCGGAGTCTCGCCGACGCCGCCTACGCCCGCGTGGACATGGTCACCCGCCGCGGCGAGTTCGCGGTCCGCGGCGGGATGCTGGACGTCTTCCCGCCCACCGAGGACCACCCCGTCAGGGTGGAGTTCTTCGGCGATGAAGTGGAGCAGATGCGCTGGTTCGCCGTGGCCGACCAGCGCTCGCTGACGGCTCCCGGGGTGCAGCACCCCACCGAACTCCATGCCCCGCCGTGCCGGGAGATCCTGATTACCCCCTCGGTGATGTCCCGCGCCGCGACGCTGAAGTCCCAGCTCCCGGCCGCCGCGGACATGCTGGAGAAGATCGCCGGCGGGATCGCCGTCGAAGGCATGGAATCGCTGGCCCCCGTGCTGGTGGACGCCATGGTCCCGTTCCTGGACCAGCTCCCGGCCGGTTCCATCTCGGTGGTGATCGAACCCGAAAAGGTCCGGACCCGCGCCCACGACCTCGCCGCCACCAACGAGGAGTTCCTCGAGGCGGCCTGGTCCACGGCGTCCGACGGCGGCACGGCACCTTTGGTGCTGGACACGGGGTTGAGCTCCGCCGCCTCCGTTGCCCTGCACTCCGCCAGCTTCCGGTCGTTGACTGAGACCCGCTCCGCGGCACTCGCGCACGGCGTCTCCTGGTGGTCCATCACCTCGCTCGCCACCGACGAGGAGTTATTGCCCGACGTGGACGTCCTCAACCTGCACGCCCGGGAACCCCGCGGCTACCAGGGCGACGTGGCCGAAATGATGGACTTCATCGGCTCCCGCGTCCGGGACCAGTGGCGGATCGTCGTCGTCACCGCAGGCCCCGGCCCGGCGCAGAGGCTCGCCGAGCTCTTCCACGACGCCGACATTCCGTGCGCGCGGGTGGAATCGCTCGACGACGATCCCCAGGCCGGGCTGATCGAGGTGACCACGGCCGCCGTCGGACGCGGTTTTGTCCTGGATTCACTCAAGCTCGCGCTGCTGACCGAGGCCGATCTGCTGGGGCGCACCTCGGCCGGGTCCACGAAGGACATGCGCCGGATGCCGTCGAAGCGGCGGAACGCCGTCGATCCGCTGCAACTGCAGGCCGGCGACTCCGTGGTGCACGAACAGCACGGCATCGGCCGGTTTGTGGAGCTGATCCAGCGGAAGGTGGCTGGTGGGGGCGACGGCGTGCGCGAATACCTCGTCCTGGAGTACGCGCCGTCCAAGCGCGGCGCGCCGGGCGACCGGCTCTTTGTGCCCACCGACCAGCTGGACCAGGTCACGCGGTACGTCGGCGGGGACACCCCGGCGTTGAGCAAGATGGGCGGCGCGGACTGGGCCAGCACCAAGTCCAGGGCGCGGAAGGCGGTCAAGGAAATCGCCGGCGAGCTGATCCGGCTGTACTCGGCCCGGATGGCCTCCCGTGGCTACGCCTTCGGCCCGGACACCCCGTGGCAGCGCGAACTCGAGGAAGCCTTCCCCTATGTGGAGACCCCGGACCAGCTGACCACCATCAACGAGGTCAAAGCGGACATGGAGCGCGAAATCCCGATGGACCGGCTGATCTCCGGCGACGTCGGCTACGGCAAGACCGAGATCGCGGTCCGGGCGGCCTTCAAGGCGGTCCAGGACGGCAAACAGGTCGCCATCCTGGTGCCCACCACGCTGCTCGCCCAGCAACATTACGAGACCTTCACCGAGCGGTTCTCCGGGTTCCCGCTGGTGGTTAAGCCGCTGTCCCGTTTCCAGGGCAGCAAGGAGACCAAGGAGACGGTAGAAGGGGTCAGGAACGGCTCGGTCGACGTCGTGATCGGCACCCACCGGCTGCTGTCGAAGGACTTCACGTTCAAGGACCTGGGACTGGTGGTGGTGGATGAGGAGCAGCGCTTCGGCGTCGAGCACAAAGAAGCGCTGAAGAAGATGCGCACCAACGTGGACGTCCTGGCCATGAGCGCCACCCCGATTCCCCGGACCCTGGAAATGTCGCTCACCGGCATCCGCGAAACCTCCACGCTGGCCACCCCGCCGGAAGAACGCCACCCGGTGCTGACCTATGTGGGCCCGTACACGGACAAGCAGACATCCGCCGCGATCCGTCGCGAGCTGATGCGCGAAGGCCAGGTGTTTTTTGTCCACAACCGGGTCTCCACGATCGACCGCACCGCCGCGAAGATCCGCGAGCTCGTCCCGGAGGCGCGGGTGGAGGTGGCGCACGGGCAGATGTCCGAGAGCCGGCTGGAACAGATCATCGTGGATTTCTGGGAGAAGCGCTTCGATGTGCTGGTCTGCACCACCATCATCGAGACCGGCCTGGACATCTCCAACGCCAACACCCTGATCGTGGACGGCGCGGACAAGTACGGCCTCTCCCAGCTGCACCAGCTGCGCGGACGCGTGGGCCGCGGCCGCGAACGCGCCTACGCCTACTTCCTGTACCCCGCAGAGAAGCCTCTGGGCGAGGTGGCGCTGGAACGGCTGAAGGCCGTCGCCACGCACAACGAACTCGGCGCCGGCATGCAGCTGGCCATGAAGGACCTCGAAATCCGCGGCGCCGGCAACCTGCTCGGCGGCGAGCAGTCCGGCCACATCCAGGGCGTCGGCTTTGACCTTTACATCCGGCTGGTCGGCGAAGCCGTGGCGGACTATCGGGGCGAGGCCGAGGAGAAGGCCGCCGACATGAAAATCGAGCTGCCGGTCAACGCACACCTGCCGCACGACTATGTGCCGGGCGAACGGCTGCGGCTCGAGGCGTACCGCAAACTCGCCGGGGCCATCACCTACGAGGCGATTGGCGAGGTCCTCGCCGAGCTCGTGGACCGCTACGGCGAGCTGCCGCTGCCGGCGACGAACCTGATCGACGTCGCCCGCTTCCGGGTGGGCGCCCGCGAAGCCGGGCTCAGCGACGTGGCACTGCAGGGCAACTTCATCAAGTTCTCCCCGGCGCAGCTGCCGGAGTCCAAGCTGATGCGGCTCACCCGGATGTACCCGGGCTCGCAGGCCAAGCCGGCCCTGGACGCGGTGCTCATCCCGAAGCCCAAGACGGCACGGATCGGTGGCCGGGACCTGCAGGACGCCGAGATCCTCGACTGGGCCAACGGCGTCATCCGCAACATCTTCGCCGACGCTGCCGTCCCGGTGTCACCGGCGGTGAGCTGACCGTGATGGGAGGACACCACGCCGCGTCGGGAGCCGCGGCGTGGGTGGCCGTTGCCTCGACCGGGCCGTACACGCTGGGCTGGTACCCGCTGGACGCCACCGGGATCGTGATCGGCGGGATGGCGACGGCGGGGACGGCCCTGGTCTGCGATTGGGACCACCGTTCCAGCACTGTGGCGCACTCGCTGCCGCCGTTGTCGAACCTGATCGCCGTCGGCATCGAAAACGCCTCCGGCGGGCACCGGCAGGGCACCCACTCGGTGCTGGGCGCCGGGCTCTTCGTCCTGCTGGCCGCGATGGCGGCGCAGCTGCAGCTGCAGACCGACTGGGGGCTGCTGTCCGTCGGCGCGGGTCTGTTGTGCATGTTCCTGATCAACATCGCCGCCAAGGCGCTGAAACTATTCCCCAAGTCCGGCTGGCTCAGCAATTGGGTCTTCGCCCTGGCCATGGCCGGGCTGGTGACCTGGTTTGCGCCGCATCAGTGGACCTGGCTGCCCGTTTCCATGCTCACCGGGGTGCTGGTACACATCGTGGGGGACATGATCACCACCGGGGGAGTGCCGCTGCTGTGGCCGCTCGTGATCAAGCCGCCGAAGTTCCTGCGCAGGCTGCCGCTGATCAAGAATGTCTGGAAGGCCAACGGGGCGTTCTCCATTCCGCTGCTGGGCCGCGCCGGCTCGCGGCGGGAATGGTTTGTGCTGATCCCGGTCAGCGCCTACGCCATGATCGGCATGTTCGGCGCGGCGCTGGCCCTGGCCGAGGCGCATGTCCCGGCCGCCGTGGCAATGGGCACGGCGCTGGTGCAGAGCCTGTTCGGGCTGGCAGCCGGCGCATAGCAGCGGTTGTTAAATGACTGAAGCTCCGGCGAACCGGAGCTTCAGGCGTTCTAAGGATGTTGCTGCCGGCGTTTAAATCTCGCCGGCGGAATCCGAGCGGCCCAGAATCGTCTGCGGGATCCAGAACGCCGCAGCGAAGAGTCCCAGGCAGGCGACCATCGGCCACGGGTTGCCCAGCGTCAGGAAGGACAGCGAGTAGAGCGAACCGAGGAACAGGGCCATCATCAGGACGAAGAGGATGATGGTGGATCCGAGGGGGTTCTCGGTCTGCGGCGTCTGCTGGGTCTTGGCGGTGTTGCTGGACATTCGTTCCTCCTCGGCCCCTGGGGGCTCAAAACTGTGGCGGCTGCTGGTGCGGATCAGTACGCGGATGAACCCTGTTCACGTTTGACGATCGCGATGCCGGAGCTGGCGCCAATGCGTGTTGCACCTGCAGCAATCATAGCCTGTGCGTCCGCGAGCGAACGCACACCGCCGGAGGCCTTGACACCGACGTCCGGGCCGACCGTGCGGCGCATCAGGGCGACGTCGCCGGCGGTGGCCCCGCCGCCGTTGAACCCGGTGGACGTCTTGACGAAATCCGCTCCGGCCTCGACTGCCGCCCGGCAGGCCAGGACTTTCTGGGCATCGTCCAGCAGCGCGGTTTCGATGATGACCTTCAGGATGGCGCCGCCGTCGTGGACTGCATCGGCGACGGCCGCGATGTCATCGACCAGGGCGCCCGTGTCGTTCGCCCGGGCCGCGGCGATGTTGATGACCATGTCCACCTCTTCGGCCCCATCCAGAACAGCGCCGCGGGCCTCGAATGCCTTGACGTCGCTCGGTGTGGCGCCCAGCGGGAACCCGACCACGGAACACGTCAGCACGCCGGTGCCCTTGAGGGCCTTCTTGACCGTCTTGACCCAGATCGGGTTCACGCAGACCGACTTGAAGCGGTACTCGGCGGCCTCGGCGCAGACCTTGAGGACCTCGGCCTCGCTTGCCTCCGGCTTGAGCAGGGTGTGGTCAATGTAGGAGGCAATATTGCCCTGGGTATCGGACCCTACGGGGGCAGCGGGGGTGGCGCTTCCGGCAGCTGTGGGGGCTTCGTTGCTCATGGTGTTCCCTTTCCTGGCGGGCCGTGGACTGGTAGTCCCTTGGGGCAGTCCTTCGGGGCGGCTTTGTGGGCCTGCGGACACCGCGGTATTCGTGGCTTCTCTGTTGCCCATCCTGCCACAACAGGCCTCCCGGCGGCGGGCCGGGGGCTGCCTCGGCGCGGGCCCCGAAAAGCAACGCGGCGTCACTTAGCGCCCATAAAATGCCTCGGGATGGGCGCTAAGTGACCCCGCGTTGCTCTTAGACGCGGATCCGGTAGCCGCGCTTGACTACGGTTTCCACGAGGTTCCCGTCCGGGAGGGCGGAACGCAGCCGGCTGACGGTCATATCCAGGGCATGGACGGATCCGCGCAGTTCCAGCAGCTCGGAGAGGGATTCCCGGGACAGCACGGCTCCGCCCGCGCCCAGCAGGGCCCGGAGCAGCAGCAGCGGCGCGGGGGCCAGGTCCACGGCCGCGCCGTCGATCCGCAGCAAGCGGCCGCGCAGCTCCACGCTCCCGGAGAGAGTGTCCAGCCGGCGGACGTGGTTCAGGGCCAGGTGTTCGACGACGAGCCGGATCAGGGCGCCCATCCGGAACCGTTCCGGGACCAGCGGCTGCAGACCGGCGTGGATCAGCGGCTGTGCGGTGATGGGACCGACGACGGCGGTGGCGACCGTGGTTTTCAGGCTCTCGACGAGCTGTTTGTACAGGCCCATCTCGTGCGCCGTGCTCCACATCGCGTCCACTGCCGGGGCGCTGGTGAAGGTCAGCACGTCCAGGTTTCCGCTGCAGGCGGCCTCGATCAGCCGCGGCAGCCGGTCAGCGCCGTCGGGCTTGACCCAGCGGTACGGCGTGACCGTCAGGACGGTGGCGCCGGACATCCGCAGCAGTTCGAGCTGGCGCACGTCGGTGTAGCCGTGCAGTTGCACCGCGACGGTCTTGCCCCGCACCCCCTCGGTAAGGAGCATGTCCACCAGGGTGGCCGTGGTTTCGTCGCTGCTGATCCCGACGTCGGCCAGTCCGGCCGCGCGGACGGCCCCGCGGGCCTTCGGGCCGCGGACGAACATCCGGGCGGCCGAGAGGGTTTCCAGCAGCTCTTCGCCGATCCCGAAGCTGTCCGCGGCCTCGCACCAGCGGCGCATGCCGTAGGCGGTGGTGGCGATGCACAGCTCGGGCCGGGCGTCGATGATGGCGCGGGTGTCCTCGATCAGGCGCATGTCCTCCTGCACCGGGGCGATCTTCAGCGCCGGCGCGTGCAGGACCTCGGCGCCGCGCCGCTCCAGGGCCTCGATCAGGTCCTGGGACCGCCGGTGCGAGGTCACGCCGATCCGGAAGCCCTCAAGGGGCTGCCCGGATTTCTCCGCGGATGATTCGCCGGATGCTTCGGCAACCGATTCACGGGCCACTTCACTCGGCGGCGGTTCGGTGGACGGTCCAGTTGACGGCCGGGCCGGCGCGATGGTGTTGAGCGCACTCATGGCTCTCACGCCCCCATCAGGGACGCGGCCAGGCGGCTGAGCTCGGCTTCAGCCTCCGCGCAGCCGCGGTTGGCCTCGGCCACCCGGACGACGTCGCCGATCACCAGCACGGCCGGGTTACTGCACCCGGCGGCCGCCGTGGTGATGGTCCCCAGCTCGGCGATGGTGGTGCGCTGGCCGGGGCGGTAACCGCGCTCGACGACGGCCATCGGCATGTCCGCGCGCATCCCCGCCCGGCGCAGCCCCGCGGCGAGCTGGTGCAGCGTGCCGATACCCATCAGCACCACGATGGTCCCGCCGAGGCCGGCGAGGTGCAGGAGTTCCTTCTCCGTCAGCGGGGCGTGGCCCGAGACCACGGTGAACAGGTGGCTGACCTCGCGGTGCGTCACCGGGATCCCGGCCGCGGCCGGGACGGCGATGGCGCTGGTGACGCCGGAGATGACCCGGACGGGCACGCCGGCCTTCACACAGGCGGCCACTTCCTCGCCGCCGCGGCCAAAAACGTACGGGTCCCCGCCCTTGAGCCGGACCACGTTCCTGCCGGCCATTGCAGCCTTCACCATCAGCTCCTCGATGCCGGACTGGCTCACCCGGTGGTGGCCGGGCCGCTTGCCCACATCCACCAGTTCGGCCGTGCTCAGGGCGGGCAGCTCCTGGTAAGGGGCGAGGCGGTCGTAGAAGATGACGTCGGCGTCCCGCAGCGCCTTAATGGCTGCCATGGTCAGCAGTTCGGTGCTTCCCGGCCCGCCGCCGACCAGGGTGACGTGCCCGGCGGGCCCGGCGGCGGGTTCCGCCGCGACCGGGACCCCGGTGTCACGGCACCGGTCCAGGAGGGCTGCCCAGCCGGGCTGGCCGTCGTCGACCGCGGCGACCAGGAAGGGCCGTTCGGGCAGGGGACCGTCGTGCCGGGCGCCGCCCGGGGTGCTGAGCCGCGAGACGACGGCGCCGGCGGCCCGGTACCGGCTCACGGCCTGGCGGGCGGCGGTGTCCGAGCCGGTGACGAGGACTTCGCGGCCGCTGAGATCGATGCTGAGCTGCATGGTTAGACCTTGCTTTCGGTGGCGGGGGCACTCTCACTGGCGGTGGCGGTGGCGGTGGCGGCGGATGGGACACCGGCGTCGGACGGCCGGACAGGGATGGCAGCGGCGATCAGCACTGGTTGCTGACCGGCCAGCGACTTCTCCTCCGCTGTCGCGGGGCGCATCTGACCGCGCTCGTCGGGGACGAAGGAGATCGAGTCGTCTTTCTGGTCCGGGGCGTTGACGAAGGAGCGGAACCGGCGCAACCGCTCCGGGTCCTTCAGGGTCTCGGCCCATTCGTCCTGGTAGGTGTCCACATGCTTTGCCATGGCTGCCTCAAGGTCGCCTGCGATGCCGAGCGAATCGTGCACCACCACGTCCTCGACGTGCAACAGGCCGCCGTCGAGCTCCTCCTGCCAGCGCGCGGTGCGTTGCAGCCGGTCCGCGGTGCGGATGTAATACATGAGGTACCGGTCGATGTACTGGAGCAGGGTGGCGTCGTCGAGGTCCTGCGCGAGCAGCCGGGCGTGGGCCGGCTGGAAGCCGCCGTTGCCGCCGACGTAGAGGTTCCAGCCCTTATCCGTGGCAATCACGCCGACGTCCTTGCCGCGGGCTTCGGCGCATTCGCGGGCGCAGCCGGAGACGCCCATCTTAATCTTGTGCGGGCTGCGCAGGCCGCGGTAGCGCAGCTCGAGGTTGATGGCCATGGCGACGGCGTCCTGGACACCGAAGCGGCACCACGTGGAGCCGACACAGGACTTCACCGTGCGCAGGGACTTGCCGTAGGCCTGGCCGGATTCGAAGCCCGCGTCCACCAGTTCCTTCCAGATCTCCGGCAGCTGCTCCAGCCGGGCGCCGAACATGTCGATCCGCTGGCCCCCGGTGATCTTGGTGTACAGGCCGTACTTCTCGGCGACGGCGGCGATCACGCCCAGCTTCTTCGGGGTGATCTCGCCGCCCGCGATCCGGGGGACCACCGAGTACGTGCCGTCCTTCTGCATATTGGCCAGGGCGCGGTCGTTGGTGTCCTGGAGGGTGCCGCGGCCGGCATCGAGGACGTAGGCGCTGTTCTGGCTGGCCAGGATGTTGGCGATGGTCGGCTTGCAGATGTCGCAGCCGGCGCCGGTGCCGTATTTGGCCATAATCTCCTCGAAGGAGGTGAGCTCCAGGACCCGGATGGCGTCGAAGAGTTCCTGCCGGGAGAGCCCGATGTGCTCGCAGAGTGCCTTGGAGACGGCGACGCCGGACTTGGTCAGCTCGCTTTCCAGCAGCTTTTTGAGCATCGGGACGCAGGAGCCGCACTGGGTGCCGGCGCGGGTGCAGGCCTTGAGTTCGCCGAGTTCCTGGACCGGGGCGTTGCCCTCGCAGGCGCCGCAGCCGTTAATGGCGTCGCGGATGCCGCCGGCGGCCACGTTGTTGCAGGAACACAGGATGGCGTCGTCCGGGAGTTCCGTCTCCGGGGCGCCGCCGCCGGCTGCGGTGAGGTAGGCGCCGGGTTCGGCGGCCAGTTCACGGCCCAGCATGGGCCGCAGGGAAGTGTACGGGGTCGCATCGCCGACGAAGATGCCGCCGAGGAGGGTCTTGGCATCGTCGGTGGTGACGATCTTCTGGTAGACGCCGCGGGCCGGGTCGGCGTAGACGATTTCGAGCGCGTGCTCGGTTTTGGCGAAGGCGTCACCGAAGCTGGCGACGTCGACGCCGGAGAGTTTGAGCTTGGTGGCGGTGTCGAAGCCCGGGAAAGTCGCTTGGCCGCCGTGCAGCCGGTCCGCGACGATCTCCGCCATGGTGTTGGCCGGGGCCACCAGGCCCAGGCACATGCCGCCGAAGTTGGCCACCTCGCCGATCGCCCAGATGCCGGGGACCTGGGTTGCGCAACCGTCGGAGATGACCACGCCGCCGCGCGGGCCGAGCTGGAACTGCGGCGCGGCACCCCCTGTCGCCGCCGGGCCCGCTGTCGCCGGGCCGGCCGCCTCCGGGCCCGCTGGCGCGGCAACCCCCGCCGTCGGCGGGCCGTTGGCGGCGCGGAACAGCTCGTCACGCGGCTTGACGCCGATCGCGACGATCACAAGGTCGGCGTCGATGGTGCGGCCGTCCGCCATGAGCACGCCGGTGACCTGGCCGTCGTCGTCGGAGCGGACCGCGGCGGGGAACACGCCGCCGTGGACGGTGAAGCCCTTGGCCTCGATCAGGCGGCCGAGGGCCTGCCCGGCGCCTTCGTCCAGCTGGGTGTTCATGAGCCAGGGGGAGCCGTTGATGACGATCGGGGTGGCGCCGAGCTGTTCGGTGCCGGCCGCGGATTCCAGGCCAAGGAGCCCGCCGCCGATGGTGACGGCGTTGACCTTGCGGCCCAGTTTCTGCCTAAGTTCCGCGATCGTCGTGCTGATGGCCCGGACGTCCTCGAGGGTGCGGTAGACGTGGGTGAGTTCGGCGCCGGGGATGGGCAGGCGGGCGGCGTCGGAGCCGGTGGCGACGACCAGCTCGTCGTAGGGGTAGACGGTGCCGGCCGCGGTGCTGACGGTTTTTCCGGCGGTGTCGATGCCGGTGACGCGCTCGCCGGTCTTCAGGCTGAGCGCCTCGTGCTCCCACATTGCGGCGCTTCCGAGGGTGAGGTCAACGCCGTCATCGGTGAGGGCCTTGCTCAGCGCGACGCGGTCGTAGGGGAGGTGGGCTTCCTCGGTGAGAACCGTCACATGCCAGCCGTCCAGGCCCCGGGCGTGCATGGCATCGGCGAAGCGGTGGGCGGCAGGACCGCCGCCGGCAACCACGATGCGGCGCGGTGGTGAGTTGCGCTCTGCGCCCCGGTCCTGCGGGCTTGAGGTCTGTCCGGTCACTGTGGGCCTTCCGCCTGGGCCGCAGTCGGTGCTCCGCGGCCTTCTGAATCGAAGTGTCCCTCCAGACTAGGGACGCGCAGTTTCGCTTTAGTTTCCCTTGTGTTTCGTGATCTTAACTTCTGCATCACGGACGCATTTCTGCGCCCGTGAGGTCTCTTTTACGCGCCGGACACATTTACTGCACGCCGGCGAAACACCGCGGACCTAGCGTGGGTAGGTGGCCGCAGGAGCGGCTGAGCCCGTGACAGATGTATCAGAGAGGGGCCGAAATGACCGCCGTAGTGGAGAGCGCAGTGCGCCGCCTTGTTGAACAGACCACGGGCCATGGAACCGGCTGGCACCGGGTGTGCGCCCTGGCGGACCTCGAGCCCGCGTGGGGCGAGGCTGCCCTGATCGCAGGGTGCCAGGTGGCGTTGTTCCGCACGGTGTCCGGCGAAGTTTTCGCCGTCGGCCAGGAGGATCCGGCCACCGGGGCGCATGTGATGGCCCGCGGCATCACCGGTTCCCGCGGAGCACGCCAGACACTCGCCTCGCCGTTGCACAAGGAGGTCTATGACCTCGGAACAGGGGAGTGCCTGGGCACACCGGAACTCCGGCTCCCCACCTTCGGTACCCGGATTGTGGGCGGGTACATTGAGGTGGAGATCTAAGGTCTTAACCCCCGGTGGTTACAGTCCCAGCGCCTCGCGGACGTCCGCGAGGACACCGTCCAGTGCGGCGCGGGCCTCGTGCCGCGCCGCGGGCAGCTCGGCGGCCGAGCCGACGCTGCGGATGACCTCCAGGTAGCACTTGAGCTTCGGTTCCGTGCCGCTGGGGCGGATGATGATGCGGCTGAGGTCCCGCGTCAGGTACAGCAGGCCGTCGGTCGGCGGCAGCTGGTCGCTGCCCTCGGCGAGGTCCGTGACGGTTTCGACGGCGGAGCCACCGAAGGATTCCGGCGGGCTCACGCGCAGCCGGTTCATCATGGCGTCCAGCAGGCCCAGGTCCGCCACCCGGATGCTGAGCTGGTCGCTCGCGTGCAGCCCGTGCACCAGGTACAGCTCGTCGAGGGTGTCGAAGATCGTCTTGCCCCCGGCCTTCGCCGCGGCGGCGAATTCTGCGATCAGCACCGCCGCGGAGATCCCGTCCTTGTCCCGGACCAGGGAAGGCGCCACGCAGTAGCCCAGCGCCTCCTCGTAGCCGTAAAGCAGGCCGGGCACGCGTGCGATCCACTTGAAACCGGTGAGGGTTTCCTCGTGGGCGTAGCCTGCGGCGGCCGCGATGCGGGCCAGCAGCCGCGAGGACACAATCGAGTTCGCGAAGACACCTGTTTCTCCGCTGCCGCCGGCCGCCAGCCGGGCCACGATGTGAGCGCCCAGCAGGACACCCACCTCGTCGCCGCGCAGCATCCGCCAGGCGCTGGTGTCCGGATCCTTCGCCGCCACCGCGGCGCGGTCGGCGTCGGGGTCGTTGGCAATCACGATGTCGGCATCCACCCGGGCCGCGGTCTCGAGGGCCAGGTCCAGGGCGCCGGGCTCCTCGGGATTCGGGAAGTTCACAGTGGGGAAGTCCGGGTCCGGCTCAGCCTGCTCCGTCACCAGCGTGACGTCGGCGAAGCCGGCGGCGTGCAGCACGGCCACGGCGGTTTCGCCGCCCACGCCGTGCATGGGGGTCAGTACGATCTTCAGTTCGCGGGCCGGGAAATGCGCGGGAACGGCCAGGGCCGCGACGGCGGTCTGGTAGCCGGTGGCGATGGAGCCGCCCAGCAGGGTCCAGCCCCCGGCGGCCAGCGCAATGTCAGCCAGTTCCCCGACGGCGTCGATCTTCGCCGCGATTTTGGCGTCGTAGGGCGCCACGATCTGGGCCCCTCGTCCGCTGTCCTCGACGGCGTGCCGGCCCAGGTAGACCTTGTAGCCGTTGTCCTGCGGCGGGTTGTGGCTGGCCGTGACCATCACGCCGCCGTCGCAGTCCAGCGCCCGCACCGCGTACGCGAGCAGCGGGGTGGGCAGGGCGGAGGGCATCAGGAACGTCTCGACGCCGGCCGCGGTGAGGATCGCCGCGGTTTCCTCGGCGAAGACAGCGGAGTTGTAGCGCGCGTCGTAGCCGACGACGGCGCGCGGCCGGGTGCCGGGGGAGGCCTCGGCGACGGCGTCGGTCAGGAACGCGGTGAATCCCGCGGCGGCGCGGCGCACCACGACGCGGTTCATCCGGTTCGGGCCCGGGCCGAGGGCCGCCCGCAGGCCCGCCGTGCCGAACTGCAGGGTGCCGCTGAAGCTGTCCGCAAGTTCCTGGCGGGCGGCGGGATCGCCGTCGTGCGTGAGCCGGATCAGCTCGGTCAGGGTGGCGGCGGTGGCGGGATCCGGGTCCTGCGCGGCCCAGTTGCGGGCCTCGCTCAGGAGGCGGGTCAGTTCGGCATCAGAAGACGTCATACCCACCAAACTAGTGCCATTTACTGCGGATTCCTTCCCCGACAAGCGAGAGGCGCATTGCAGGTCCGTCACGCTTCAGCCCTTGACACCCAATTTTCCGGACACGTAATGTCTGGAATATGAAGATGGGCCGTGGGGTGGAATGGGCCGTGCACAGTTGCGTCAACATGGCCTGGACGCCGGCCGGGGAAGCGGTGAATTCTGCCCGGCTGGCGGAGTACTACAAGCTCCCGGCCGCCTACCTGAACAAACAGTTGCAGGCGCTGGTCCGCGCCGGGGTCCTGGAATCGGTCTCCGGGCCGCGCGGCGGGTTCCACCTGGCGCGCCGGCCGGAGCACATCACGGTCCTGGATATTGTCCTGGCACTTGAGGGCCCCGAGCCGGCGTTCCGTTGTGAAGGGATCCTGGGTAACGTCCCGGAGGCGGACCCGGAGGTCAACTACGTCCGGACCTGCCTCATCTCGCAGACCATGCGCCAGGCAGAACTAGCCTGGCGCCAGGCGCTGGCACGGCAGACCGTCGCCGGGATCGCCGACTCGATGGAGCGGCGGTTCCCGCAGGACAGGCTGAAGGCCGTGCGCTACCTCGCCGCCGGGGCGTAACCCGCGGGGACGCGGCAACGATATCCATCGGCTCAGAGCTTGGCGATGATATCCGCGAGCAGCCTGGAGATGCGCGGGCCCGCGGTCTGTCCGGCTTCGAGGACTTCGCCGTGGCTCAGCGGCACCGGGCTGATGCCGGCGGCAAGGTTGGTCACCAGCGATATGCCGAAGACCTCCATGCCGGCGTGCCGGCCGGCGATGGCCTCGAGCGCGGTGGACATGCCCACCAGATCGGCGCCGATCCGCTTGGCGTACTGCACCTCGGCGGGGGTCTCGTAGTGCGGGCCGGTGAACTGGGCATAAATGCCCTCGTCCAGCGAGGGGTCCACTTCGCGGGCCAGGCCGCGGATCCGGGCGGAGTACAGGTCGGTGAGGTCCACGAAGGTGGCACCCTCAAGCGGAGACGTCGCGGTGAGGTTGATATGGTCGCTGATCAGCACCGGCGTGCCGGGGGTCCAGTCCTCGTTGAGTCCGCCGCAGCCGTTGGTCAGCACCAGGGTCTTGCAGCCGGCGGCCGCGGCGGTGCGCACGCCGTGGACCACGGCGCGGACTCCCTTGCCCTCGTAGTAGTGGGTGCGTGCGCCCAGGATGAGGGCCCGCTTGCCTTCCCTGGTCAGCACCGAGCGGATGGTGCCCACGTGGCCCACCACTGCGGGGGAGGAGAAGCCGGGGACCTCGTCCGCGGAGAGGGTGGCGGTGGTCTCGCCGATCAGTTCGGCGGCGTCACCCCAGCCCGATCCGAGCACCAGGGCGACGTCGTGGGTGTCCACGCCTGTCTCGTCCGCGATGTAGTCGGCGGCGGCGCGGGCGGCGTCGAAAGGGTCACTGTTCAGGAATTCTGTTGTACTCACCGGTACAAGTTATCCTGCCGGCGGCGTGCTGCCCAGCACCGGGGGCAGTACAGTGCTGGTCCGCTTTCTTGGTGGCGCCGGTCCGGATGGTGGACAATGGCTGATTGTGACTACGCATCCCGATTTCAGCTCACCCCGCATCGCAATCCTGGGCGGAGGGCCCGGCGGTTATGAAGCCGCCATGGTCGCCGCCTCGCTGGGGGCGGACGTCACCATTGTTGAACGCGCGGGGCTCGGCGGCTCCGCGGTGCTGACCGACGTCGTCCCCTCCAAAACGCTGATCGCTACGGCGGACCTGATGACCCGCGTGGGCGAGGCCGGCGAGCTGGGCGTCAAGTTCGACGTCGACGGCGGCGACTGTACGCCGACGATGCGCGCGGACCTCAAACACATCAACGACCGCCTGCTCGGCCTGGCCCGGCAGCAGTCCACCGACATCCAGAAGGGCCTGGAGAACCAGGGCGTCCGGATCATCATCGGCTCCGGCAGGATGCTGGACAACCACACCATCGAGGTCCTCACCATCGACGGCACCGAGACCATCGAAGCGGATGCCATCCTGCTGGCCGTCGGCGCCCACCCGCGCGAGCTGCCCACCGCCCGGCCGGACGGCATCCGGATCCTGAACTGGGCGCAGATCTACAACCTGGACGAGCTCCCCGAGGATCTGATCGTGGTCGGTTCGGGCGTCACCGGCGCCGAATTCGCTTCCGCGTACAACGGCCTGGGCGCCAGGGTGACGCTGATTTCGAGCCGCGACCGGGTGCTTCCCGGCTCGGACACGGATGCCGCCGAGGTCCTGGAAGGCGTCTTCGAACGCCGCGGACTCAAGGTCCTGTCCCGCTCGCGCGCCGAGTCCGTGGAACGCACCGACGACGGCGTCGTCGTCACCCTCGGCGACGGCTCCACCGTGACCGGCAGCCACTGCCTCGTCTGCGTCGGCTCCATCCCGAACACCGACGGGATCGGCCTCTCGGAGGCCGGCGTCGCGCTCACCGAAGACGGCCACATCAAGGTCGACGGCGTCTCCCGTACCACCGCCCCGAACATCTACGCCGCGGGCGACTGCACCGGTGTGCTGGCCCTGGCCTCCGTGGCGGCGATGCAGGGGCGGATCGCGATCGCGCACTTCCTGGGCGACAGCGTGATGCCGCTCAAGCTGCACCAGGTCGCGTCCAACATCTTCACCTCGCCCGAGATCGCCAATGTGGGGGTCTCCGAGGCCGAGATTGAGTCCGGCAAGTACCAGGCCGACGTCATCAAGCTCTCGCTGAAGAGCAACGCCCGCGCCAAGATGCGCAACCACAAGGACGGGTTCGTCAAGATCTTCGCCCGCAAGGGTTCCGGCACCGTGATCGGCGGCGTCGTCGTGGGACCGAACGCCTCGGAACTGATCTTCCCGATCGCCCTCGCGGTGACACAGAAACTGCACGTCGACGACGTCGCCAGCACCTTTACGGTGTACCCGTCACTGAGCGGTTCCATCTCCGAAGCGGCCCGCCGCCTGCACGTGCACATGTAGCCTTCCCGGGTTCCCCCGGGTTCCCCCGGGTACTCCCGGGTACTCCCGGCGGGCCCGTTCCGGCGTCGGGACCGCCGTGGAGTCATCGTGTGGGCAGATCAGGGCGTATGACCGTGGTGTATTCGCCCTGATCTGCCTCCGCGGCGCGTCTGCCCGCCGGCCCCGGGTGTTCAACGGCAGTCCCGGCGATGTTAGATCCTACTTCGCGTTTGTGGACTTCACGCACTGGCCCTGGTTGCTGAATGCGGGGCTGAATGTCTTCGAGCCGCCGTCCTTGCAGTCGCTGGCCGTCGTAGGCGCCACCACCTTGTCGCCGCTCCGCTGGTCCCAGCCGGATTGACGAACACTACTGACGGTGAGCCATACCCCGGCGAATACGCATCCGACCATCTGACGCGTCGGAGTGCCCGCGCACTGTGCCCGGAGAGAGAAAACGACCAATAAATATCGTGCTGCTTATCGTCACGGACGTGATAAAGCCCGGCGACAGCTCAGCGGGCGGCGAACGGCCCGGTTTCCGTAAAGGCGTATTCGGCGAACCGCTCACCGATGAGCCGGTGGGTGGCCGTGTCGGGGTGCAATGCATCCGGTAGCGGATGGACGACGGCATCCGCCGCGCCGTAGAGGCGCGTGCCGTCCAGGTAGTGCAGATTCGAGTCGTCGGTGCGACGCGCGGCGAGCGACGCCAGGGCATCCCGGATCACCCGCAGGGTGAGGCGACCGTACTTCTGATCCTCGCTCCGCCCGGTCGCGACGAACCGCACAGTGCCGGTGTCAAGTGTCGCCGGATCCACCGCACCCGGCCCAGGGGTGTCCTCGTGGATGCCGCAGAAGATCGGTGAGATGAGGACCAGCGGGGTGTTCGGGTGTCCGTCCCGGATCGTGTCAAGGAACCCGTGGACCGCGGGAACGAAGGCACGGAGTCGCATGGAGTCGAGGTTGACGACGTTGATGCCAAGCTTGACGCTGATGAGATCGGCGGGGGCGTCGCGGATCACTCGCGCCAGGAACGGATCGACCAGCGCACTGCCGCCGAAGCCGAGATTCTGCAGATCGACCCCGCCGCGGCGCGCGGCGATCGCAGGCCAGATCCCGATTGGAGTGCTCGCGTTCGAGCCGTGGCTGATGGAGCTGCCATGATGGACCCACACCCGGCCGGCAGATGCCACCGGGCCCACAGGGGCGTCGGACCGGATCTCTGTCAGCTCGACCGACTCGTTGTGCGGCAGCCAGAGCTCGATCTGCTTCTCGCCTTCCCGCAGCCCGCTGAACCTTGCGGTGTGCGGATCGCCTGCGTGAAAGTCGGTGAACCCGGTCTGAAGATCGGTCTCGAAGAAGTCACCGCCGGTGAGTGTGTCGCTGGCGATCATCTCGCCATCGACAACAAGGTCGATGCGGCCACGTGGGCGGTCCGCGCCGCGGTAGGCGACGCGGGTCGGGTGGATGACAAGCTCGACGGCGCGCGCATCCGTGGAGAACACCACGCGTACTCCCGACGGCTGGGTCTCCATCATCATCAGCTGGGGGTCGGGGAACCGGGACCGTACCCACTCCGGCAAACGGTGGGGGCGCAGGCCGCGTGGTGTGGCCTCCGTTTGCCGCACGCCGCGGAGGAAATCGGGGGTGAGTGGAGTGATGATCATGCCGTTGTCCCTTACTGTGGTGGTTCGTCGTGGGAGGTGCGTGGCCACGAGGCGAGCAGGGTGTCCAGCGCATCGAGTGCTACTGTCCACGATGCCCCGGGGGCGGGTGTGCTGTGGTCAAAGCTGCCAACCCGTTCGAGGGTGAGGAAGCCGTTAATGGTGCTCCCGATCAGCCGCGTGGCGTGCACGCGGTCGACGGCCGAGAGTCCGTATCCGAGTAACACCGCATCCGTCAGCGTGACGAGACGACGGGCAGCACCCGACTCGACGGCGGTTGGGCCGGCCCGCCGCTGAAGCGACTGCCACCGTCCCGGGGACCGTGTTGAGTAGGTACGGTGCGCGTCGGCGAGTCCGCGTAATGCGAGTTTGCCGGACCGGCCGGCGATTGCCACCGCGACCACATCGGATAGTTCGCCGAGCGCGAGCGCAGTGATCCCGTCCCGCAGGGCGGCGAGATCGCGGATGTGCGAGTACAGGCTCGGGGTCCGCACCCCAAGCCGTCGCGCTACAGCCGACAGGGTGACCGCGTCGAATCCGGACGCGTCGGCCAGATCTGCCGCGTCGGCGATCACGGCTTCAGCAGACAGGTGTGGGCTCGTCATCAAGTCAGCCTATACCCTATAGGTAATTACCTATACATCGTATTACGTCGATAGCGCGACGCCGGCATTTGCTCACGACGGTCCCTGGCCGGTCTGGATCGAACCCACGGCGTGGAAACTCTCAGGTCGCGATCGCGATGGCGCCGGTGATGGATGCGGTGGCCAGGGCCGTCCAGAGTACGATCGCGATCGCCTGCCAGAGGATGATCCGCCCCGTCGGCACACCGGAGGCCACGAGGGTCGCCGCGGTGAACTGGGTGGGAATCGCGAGCGGACCGAGCAGGCTCGCCCCGGGAACGCCGAACCGCACGAACCAGCGCTGGAATCGTTCACGGCCCTTGGATCGCGGCTTCTCCGTATTGCTTGCGCCGACTCGACCCGCGATCGCGCTGCGGGCGTGGGCGCCAAGGAGTACCACCAGGATCACGCACAGGAAGTTTCCTGTAGCGGCCGCCAGTCCGGCTGCGAGCGGGTGGAGGCCACCGACGACGCCGATGACCGCTGCGACTTCTCCTTCGACAAAGGGGACGGCGCCTGCGGCCACGATGATGAGCGGCTGGACGAATTCTGGCACCTGAGCGACGAGGTCCTGGGCGCCCGCGGTGAGGACGGCGATGGGGTTGTCGGTGGATATAGCGGCGGGCTTCTCATTCATTGAACTTTTCCTCTACATAAGGTGGTGATGTGGGCGGTAGTCGTCTCAATTTCCGGGAAGACTCCTTATCTGTGGGCGCCCTGTAGCAAGAATCGCCGTGAGCTCGCCCCTGAACAGCTGCAGCAGTGTTAGACGGTTTTCATGGCTGTGCCCGCGAGTTCGGCGAGCTTGCGGGTGCTCCAGGTCACCATTTGCCACCTTCCCCGACATCCCCTGGTTGGGCTGCCGTCTGAAACCAGTACAGACCATGCCCTCGGGGCATGGTCAAGGCGACTTCGGCGAGGCATGGAAGATGGTCACAGTGCGTCCGAGCTGACTTTCACCGCTTTCGACCCGCGTCCGCTTCGGCTCCGGGAGTACGACTTCGACGTGGCGGCGAGGTCTTACCGAGGCCGGCCGCCGATCTGAAGATCGACGGCGTGATGCAGGACGAGCCCAGTAACGCCCTAGCGGGCTCAAGCCGAAACTTCTCCACATGGCGCTGACGTCAGTGCAGTTCGAGACGCATGAGGATGCGGGGGAACCCATTCAGCACCGAGTCGGTGTCAGCCGCTTTCGTGAAGCCCGCCCGTTCGAAGAGCTTGCGGGTGCCGACATATGCCATGGTGAGGTCGACCTTCTTGCCCTTGTTGTCGACCGGGTATCCCTCGATCGCGGGAGCGCCATGCTCGCGCGCGAATTCGACGGCGCCTGCAAGCAGACGATGCGAGATGCCCTTGCCGCGATGCCCGGGCCGCACTCGGAGGCACCAGACCGACCACACCTCGATGTCGTCCACGTGCGGAATCTTTCGGTTGCGCGCGAAGCCCGTGTCGCCTCGCGGGTGCACGGCAGCCCAGCCGACCACCTCGTCGCCTTCATAGGCGAGCACCCCGGGCGGCGGTTCCTGCCGGCACAAGCGCTGCACGAGTTCCCCGCGATCTTGCCCTCGCAGCGCGATGTTCTCTTTCGATGGAATGCGATAGCTGAGGCACCAACACACGTTCGCATCCGGGCGCTTGGGCCCCACCATCGTCTTCACGTCGTTGAACACCGTTGCTGCACGCACCTCGATCGCCATGCACTCACGCTGCCACGAGAATCCGACACTGACAATGCCGTCGGCCAGCGGGACAACCGTGGCTCTCCCGCTCAGGATGCACGAAACCGAGGCGTCCGATGGTGCGGCGGGAGGGCTTGGACCCGGCGCTTGACACGCTCAGGGACCGAGTGCACCTTATTGAACCGGCTTCGTCGCTACCCGTCCAGCGGCAGCATGTCGCGGGCGTCACTGTGGGTGCGGTTGCTGTTCACCGTGCTTCCTGCTGATCCGCTGAGCGTTCCCCTTACGGACAAATAATGGCCGTGCAGACGACTTTGGACACTTCATGCAGACGACCTCGGAGAAAACGACAGCTGATGTGTGTCATAACCAAAGTGCCTTAAATCCCATGGGTTGAGAGACTGGGGGGTATTTCCGGACGCTCGAGGTACCCGAGACGGAGCACTTCATCTTCCCCGCACGCGCGGGTGTATTTTCGATGGCCACAAGCAGACCAACCGCCGACTGTCATCTTCCCTGTATTTCGTAAACCTTAAGTCGGCCAATTCAGCGCTAAGAATTAGGCCACGGGGGCTCTATTTCCTGCCATTACGGCGCTCAGCCTCTATCGTTAGGGCATTTTGACCCTGTAGGACTCCCCGCGGCACTGCTTGAGCCGGTCGGGATGCAAAGTACCCCCGCCACGCAGCCGACAGACGAAGCATCACGCGATTCGGTGGGAGCGTGGCGGAGACGCAGCGGGTCTTCCCGGGCTCGCTCCACGGACACCCCATTCAGTGGGCCCGCGGCCCTGGGGCAACTCGAGCAACAACTCTCGCCGCCGATATCAGCCCGCCTCACCGGCCTCGCCCCGGCGACGACTGGTTGCTGGAATACCGCTGACTTGGGAATCAGCACATGGAAATTGAAGACTATGGATGAATCAAAGTTGGTAGATAGAAGGGCATGAGATTCGGTGGCGCTCCAAGGGACGGGCAGGCCCGAGTCTGGTGATTGAGGGTCTCCGGGGCGGGGTGGCCGTTCCACTTCGCATGCACTCACTTCACGGCCCGGTTAACGGGTAGTGTGCCCGTTAATCAGCCGCCAGGGTTGCGGTTGGACGGCGGGGTTGCCGGCGATGACGGCTTCGGCGCAGGCGGCTCCCTGCCCGCGGAGGTCCTGCTCTATGGTGGTGAGTCGGCAGCCCGGCGCGGTGTCGGAGCCGTCCCATCCGGTCACGGCAAGGCCGGATGGAATCGGAATGCCGGCTTGCGCTGCAGCGTCGATGACTCCCCGGGCCTGTTCATCACTCATCGTCAGGATCACATCCGGTCGGTCCCCGCGGTTTAGCAGCCTTTCGGCGGCCCGTGCCGATTCGGCGGCACTGTTGGTCGAACATGCCGCCACGGGGATCTGGTTCCAGTTGAAGCCTGCGGCGGTGATGGCGTCCTGGAATCCCAGCAGCCGGTTCCGGGTGACGGGGAAGGTGGCTGCTGCGGGGTCCGGCCCATGAGTGAGCGTTTCGGCCCGTGCCTTGGAAAAAGGAAAGCTCACGATCGCCGGGCTCCTGCTCTGACGCAGCCCGGCCTCCGCGACTGCCCGTGCCGCCGCCCGGTCCTCGATGCCCACCAGGCCGAACGGGCTTCTCTGCGGGCCGCCGTGGATGGTGACCGGCCGTCCCGCCACCGCCAGGGCGTCAAGGACCGGATCATCCTCCGTAGTCGTCCACACCACGAAGCCGTCTACGGCTGCGGCTCGGATGCGCTGTGCGTCCTCAGCCGAACCGTTGGTGGGAAGAATGGTCATGGCCATCCCGTGCCCGGCGCACACATCCGCTATCCCGGCGAGGAACCGCGTCGCCTGGGGATCATCGAAGGCGTAGGGCAGGCTCTCTCCCAGAACCACTCCGAGCGCACTACTGGTTCCCCGGCGCAGAGACCGGGCGCTGGGATCTGGTCCGGGATACCCCAGCACCTCCGCGGCGGTCAGAACTTTTTCCCGGGACGCAGCGGACACGCGCGAGGGAGTGCTGTAGGTGTAGGAGGCGGTCATTACGGAAACCCCAGCCGCGCGTGCCACCTCGCTGAGCGTGACCCGGGACCCCGAAGCGGAAGATGACATAAACCCAGCATACTTGTGTATCGTTACACAGATGATCCACTCACGAGTGTTTCCCGCCCTCAGTCCATCCCTGGCGTCGTACGCATCGTACGCATCGTTCGCGGCGTTCGGGATTTTTTGGGGCACCTGGGGCGCGTCGGTTCCAGGCTTCAGATCCCAGGCAGGTATCTCCGATGGCCAGCTGGGGACGGCACTGTTGTTCATTGGTGCCGGGGCGCTGCCGGCTATGCTGCTGACCGGCCGGGTAATTGACTGGCTCGGGGTCCGCATCACGGCGGCGGTGGCCCTTACGCTGCAGGGAGTCTCGGGGCTGATCATCGCATGGGGCGCGACGGACTTCACCAGCCTGTGTGGTGGCCTGCTGTTTGTGGGTGCGGCCAGCGGAGCGGCCGACGTCGCAATCAACGCGGCGGCGGGGGCCGCAGAGCAGACAACGGCCAGGCCGGTCATCACCCGCTCCCACGGTGTGTTTTCCGCCTTCGTGGTCATCTCCAGCCTTGGCACCGGCCTGTCAGCGTCACTTGGCGCCACCATCGTGTTCTCCTTCGTTGTGGTCGTAGCCGCATCGGTCATTGTCGGTCTGTTTCTCCTGCGCGCACTTCCCGTGCTGACTCCATCCGGTGCCCCGCCCGGGATGAGGGAAGAGGAATCTGAAGCGCGGGACCGCCGCGGCAGCGCCGGAGCGGAGATGCCGGTGCTGGCGGTCCTTCTCCTTGGAACTCTTGGGGCCCTGGCCTTCGCGGGCGAAAACGCGCACCAGAGCTGGTCCGCCGTGTTCTTTGCAGACGAGCTGGGCGCCGGTCCCGGGTTGAGTTCCACGGCCCCTGCGGTGTTCGCGGCCGTGGTCGCCATCACCCGTTTCAGCGCCGGAGCCCTGAAACCATCCCAGGCCAGGGGCGCACTGATCCTCGGGGCGGCCGCTGCCAGCCTTGGCGCGGCGATTCTTGCCGCTGCGCCAACGACCATCGTCGCCTGGATCGGGCTGGCGGTCGCCGCCACTGGCACCGCGGTCCTGTATCCGACCCTGTTGGGAATGCTTTCCCGCTCCACCCGTGAGGAGGCCCGCGGCAGGGCCACTTCCCTCCTTGCGACTGTGTCCTACGCCGGTTTTCTCCTCGGCCCCGTCTACGTCGGCCTGTGGTCCGAAGCGGCGGGCCTGCGCGGGTCAATGCTGGCCGTGGCCGGACTTTGCGCGGCCCTGCTCGTCCTGACCCCGGTCCTCCTGCGAAGCTGCCAGCGCCTTATCGGCTCCTCTCCCACGGGAGAAGACCCGCAGTCCACTCGAAACCCACAGGAGGACCGCCATGTTTGATGGAATGACCTGGCTAAACGAACCAGTCCGCTGGACGGCCGGCAGTGAGTCCCTAAGCGTCACCTCAGCTCCAGAAACGGACTTCTGGCGGGAAACCCACTACGGCTTCATCCACGACAACGGACACTTCCTGCACCGTGACGTCACCGGCGACTTCACAGCCACAGTGACCCTCTCGGGTGAATTCCACACCCTCTACGACCAGGCTGGGCTCATGATCCGAGATAGCGAACAAATCTGGGTCAAGACCGGCGTGGAGTACACCGATGGCGCCCTTCACCAGCACAGTCCTCACCAACGGCCGCTCGGATTGGTCCGTCGCACCGTTACCGCAAACGCCTGGCGAAGTCACAATCCAAGTGACCCGCCAGGGCAGTACAGTGCGCACCCAATATCTCCAGCCCGCCGGCATGGTCGGGCAGTGGCAGTTGCTGCGCCTGGGACACCTGCCACTGAAGGACACCTGCCAGATCGGCATAATGACATGTTCGCCGAAGCGCGGCGGACTGCGCACCCACTTCCGAGGACTCTCCATCATCACCTCACGTGCTATCGACTTACACCCGCATGAATAGCCAACAGTGATATCGGGCTCTGGCTCGCCTGATCCTCGGGGTCGTGATGGTGATCGTAGGACTCTAGCCGTGACAGGTATCAGTACTCGGAGCTGCACCCGCCCGCCTCATGGGCGGTCCTCTGATAGGCCCTTGGCTGGCGGCATAGGGCACCCTCCGGAGTCGCTGGAAGGGTTTCAGATGTCGCAGCCGGAACGCCGGTAAGAACTCGTTTCAGCAGGGACGCAGTCCGAACTCGGTGAAATGCTACTTGGAGGTCCGCCAATACGAACTTGCGCGCAATCCAAGGGAAGGGCCTCAGTTTCCGTGGCGCTCCTGACGCCGAGCAGGGTCTACCCGGTGATCAGATGTCGTTCGTGCGGATTGGCCGTGTCATGGCACTGCAATCTTCCGCGCACGCGCGGGGGTATTTCCAACTTCAGGCCACCGCCCCCTGGAAGTGCTTCTCGATGATCCCCATGATCTCCTCATGGCAGCCACCACATCCAGTACCGGCGCGGGTGGCGCCGGCAACCTCGGCCACCGTCCCGCACCCGGACGCAATAGCGGCGGCAATGGCAGTCCCGCTCACGCCCGCGCATCGGCACACAGTCCGCTCCGGATCCGCAGCGCCGGCGGCGGCAGCCTGGTCCGGACCGTCCAGCCGCAGCAGCAGCGACCTATCCGCGGGCAGCTCGGCGCCGCGTTCGAACAGCTGCACCAGCTCGGCCGCGGTGCGGGGCATGCCTACCGCAACGAGGCCTTCGAGAACGCCGGCGCGGGTGGCCATTTTGACGTAGCGGCCGTGTTCGGGGTCGGCCCACTGGGCGATCTGCAGCCGGGGCCGGCCGTCCGCGGCCCCCGCACAAAGAACATCCTCATCCCATGGCTCCGCGGCAACATCCCCGGCCGCGGCCATGGTCATCCCGCGGGCCTTGAGTACAATCACGCCGGGCAGCTCCGCCGGCAGCGCCGGCAAGGCCTCGGCGTCGGAAGCCTCGGACGCCAGCAACACCAGGTACTCCGCCAGCCATTCCGCCTGCCGCCACCCCGGACCCACCAGTCCGGACGGCCCCTGCGCGGCCCGGCACTCGAGACACTCAGCATCCGGGCAGCGGACCTCGGCGCAGTCGCCGATCGCAAAGATATGCGGTTCGTGGTGCGCCCGGAGCCTGTGGTCCACCAGGATGCCGGCCGCCGTCGGGAGCCCGCAGCCTTCCGCGAGTTCCGTTCGCGGCCGGACGCCGCAGGAGAGCACCAGCAGGTCGCCGTCGATCGCGGACCCGTCGTCCAGCAGCAGCGCCGAGAAGCCGCCTTCGGGCGCGTTGTGTTCCACCCCGACGCACCGGGCGTTGCCCGCCACCCGGACGCCGCAGTTCCGCAACGACGCGGCGAGCACCGCGCCGCCGCCGCGGTCGATGGTCCGTCCCAGCGGGTGCGGGCCGTTGTGCACCACGGTCACGGTGGCGCCTTCCTCAGCCGCGGCGAGGGCAATCTCCAGGCCCAGCACGCCGCCGCCGAGCACCACCACGCGCTTCCCGCCGGCCACCGCGGCGTGGAGCACCGAGGCGTCGCGCAGGTCCCGGAGGGCGGTCACGCCGGCGGGCAGCACCGGCGCGGCCGGGTCCGGGTTCAGTCCGGTGAGGTTGGGGATCACCGGGCGGGAGCCGGTGGCGAAGACGAGCCGCCCGTAGCCCGGGGAGGTGCCATCGCTCAACAAAACCCGCTGCCGGGCGCGGTCAATCCGGCGGACCCGGACACCCAGCCGGACGTCGACGCCGTCGGCAATCAGCGCCGCAGCGTCGGACAGAGCCAGCGCCGACGCGGTGGTCCGCCCGACGCCCAGGTCAGCTACGAGCACGCGGTTGTACGCGGCCTCAGCCTCCTCGCCGATCACCGTCAGCTGCGCGAGTCCGCTGCGTACCGCTGGCAGCAGCTCATCAACCAGCCGCGCGGCCACCGGCCCGAAGCCCACCACCACAATGCGCTCGGTCATGAGGCCTCCTCGTTGTGAAGATCGATAGTTTGAGACACACCAGCACCCGGCCGGACCCACACCTTGCTGGTCTTGAACTCCGGCATCCCGGAAATTGGATCTGTGACGGCCTCGGTGAGCCGGTTGGCGCTTTCCAGCTCCGGGAAATGGAACGGCAGGAACACCGTCTCGGGCCGGATGCCGGTGCTCAGCTCGGCCCGGCAGGAGACCTCGCCGCGGCCGTTGGAAATCGAGACGACGTCGCCCTCGGCGATGCCCTGAGCGGCGGCGGCCGCGGGATGGATCTGCAGCCGGGCCCCGGGCTGGGCGGCGGCCAGCGCGGCCACCCGCCGCGTCTGCGCACCGGACTGGTAATGCTCCATCAGTCGCCCGGTGAGCAGTGTCATGGCCGTTCCAGACTGTCCAGCGCCGGCCCGGTCAGCGTCCGTGGCAGAAAACGAACGACGGCGGGGCGTCACCGCAGTGAACACGGCCCGCCCGCCGGCGTGGGCAAAGGAGTCCAGGAACAGCCGCGGCGTCCCGGTGCTGCCGGTGGGGTACGGCCAGTACGCAGCCTCGCCGCGGTCCAGCATGGCGTAGTCGATCCCGGAGTAGTCGGCCAGACCGCCCTCGGAGGCGAGCCGGAGCTCCTCGAACACGGTCTCCGGGTCCTCGCTGAACATTGACGGCGCCTCCAACATTTCCGCGAGCCGGGCCATGATCCACAGCTCGCTGCGCACCCCGGGCGGGGGAGCGAGGGCCCGGCGGCGGCGGAGCACCCGGCCCTCGAGGTTGGTCAGCGTGCCCTCCTCCTCGGCCCACTGGGTGACCGGCAGGATCAGGTCAGCCTCGGCGGCGGTCTCGGACATGAAGAAGTCGCAGACCACCAGGAAGTCCAGGCTCCGCAGGCCCGCGATCACGGCGTTGGCGTCCGGCGCGGAAACCGCCACATTGGCGCCGTGCACGAAGAGGCAGCGGACGCCGTCGTGCCGGCCCAGGGACCTGAGCAGTTCGACGGCGGGGAGGCCGGGTCCGGGGATCAGCGCCTCCGGGACGCCCCACACGGCAGCCATGTGGGCGCGGGCGGAGGGGTCGGTGATTTTCCGGTAGCCGGGGAGCTGGTCCGCTTTCTGGCCGTGTTCGCGGCCGCCCTGCCCGTTGCCCTGGCCGGTGAGGGTGCCGTAGCCGCTGCGCGTAGAGCCGGGCAGGCCCAGCAGCAGGCTCAGGTTGATGGCGGCGGTGGCGGTGTCCGTGCCGTCCACATGCTGTTCCACGCCGCGGCCGGTGAGGATGTAGCTGCCGCCGCGACGGGCGCCGTCGGCCAGCCGGCGGGCGGTGTCGCGGATGAGTCCGGCGGGGACGCCGGTAACGGTCTGCACCCGCTCGGGCCAGTACGAGGCGACGCTGCGGACCAGGGCCTCGTAACCCGTGGTGCGTTCCGCGATGTAGCCGGCGTCGGCGAGGCCCTCGTGGATCACCACGTGGGAGAGGCCCAGGAGCAGGGCGAGGTCGGTGCCGGGCAGCGGTTGCAGGTGCAGGCCGCCGCCGTCGGAGGTGAACACCGCGGTGGCCGAGCGGCGGGGGTCCACGACTATCAGGCCGCCGGCGTCGCGGGCGCCCTGCAGGTGCTGGACAAACGGCGGCATGGTCTCGGCGACGTTGGAGCCGAGCATCAGGATGGTGCTAGCGGAGTCGAGGTCCGCCAGCGGGAACGGCAGGCCGCGGTCCAGGCCGAAGGCGCGCATCCCGGCCGCGGCAGCGGAGGACATGCAGAACCGGCCGTTGTAGTCGATCCGCGAGGTGCCCAGGGCCAGCCGGGCGAATTTGCCCAGCAGGTAGGCCTTCTCATTGGTCAGCCCGCCGCCGCCGAACACTCCGACGGCGTCCGCGCCGAAGCGGGCGCGGGTCGCCTTCACAGCGGTGGTGATCAGTTCCAGGGCCTTGTCCCAGCCGATGGGGCGGTGGACGCCGTCGGCGCCCCTGAGGAGCGGCTCGGTGACGCGGCCCGGGTGGTTCAGCAGCGAGGCCGAGGTCCAGCCCTTGCGGCACAGGCCGCCGCGGTTGGTGGGAAAGTCCCGCCCGGTGATGTCCAGGAGGGGTGCCTCCGGAACCCCAGCGGAAGACGGCGCCGCCCCCGCAAGGCTGGCCGCCCCGGCTGCGCTGCGTCCGCCGTCGTCCGCCGAAGCGGCGCTGCGTCCGCCGTCGTCCGCCCCGGTTGCGCTGCGTCCGCCGTCGTCCGCCGGACGCCCGCTGGCGGGGACCGTCAGCGTCATGGCGCACTGTAGAGCGCAGTAGGGGCAGTGGGTGGCGGCGCCGGCGGTCATGTTAGACGTGTCCCAGTGCGTTGCGGTTGGCGTTGCGGATGTAGCAGGCCCAGCAGACGGTCAGCATCAGGACGTAGGCCCCCACGAAGCCGTAGAACGCGGGGGTGTAGGAGCCGCTGGCGCTGTTGGAGGCGTTGAGCACCTGCGGGATAACGAACCCGCCGTACGCGCCGATGGCCGAGATCAGGCCCAACGCCGAAGACGCGAGGCGCTGGGTGGTCACGGTGCTGGCGCCGGCCTTAGCTGCCCGGCTGGAGGTGGCGAAAATGATGGGGATCATCCGGTACGTGGCGCCGTTTCCGAAGCCGCTGGCGGTGAAGAGCAGCAGGAACAGGCCAAGGAAGAGCCAGAAGTTCTTCAGCGGCAGGGTCCAGATCATGGTGAGGGTGATGACGGCCATCGCGGCGAACGCGGCCACCGTCATCCGGGCGCCGCCCATCCGGTCGGCCATCCGGCCGCCGTAGGGGCGGGCCAGCGAGCCGACCAGCGGGCCAAGGAATGCCAGCGACAGCGCCACGGTGCCGACGCCGATCGAGGAGAACGCCGGGAAGTAGTCCTTGATGAGCTTGGGGAACACGCCGGCGAAACCGATGAAGGAGCCGAAAGTGCCGATGTACAGCAGCGCCATGATCCACAGGTGCGGTTCCTTGAGCGCGGCGAGGGAGCCCGCAACATCGCCCTTGGCACTGGTCAGGTTGTCCATATACTTCCACGCGCCGAACGCGGCGAGCAGGATCAGCGGGACCCACATGAGGCCTGCCATGGGCAGGTTGACGGTGCCTGCGGCCAGGAGTGTGATGGCAATCGGGACCGCAAGCTGTGCGACGGCGGCACCGAGGTTGCCGCCGGCGGCGTTCAGGCCCAGCGCCCAACCCTTTTCGCGGGCCGGGTAGAAGAACGTGATGTTGGCCATCGAGCTGGCGAAGTTGCCGCCGCCCAAGCCCGCCAGGGCCGCCACGAACAGCATGGTGCCGAACGGGGTCTCCGGGTTGGCGACGCACAGGGCCAGCCCAATCGACGGGATCAGCAACAGCAGGGCCGAGACGATGGTCCAGTTGCGGCCGCCGAAGCGGGGGACCATAAAGGTGTAGGGAATCCGGAGGGTGGCTCCCACCAGGCTGGGCATCGAGATCAGCCAGAAGATCTCCGAGGTGGTGAAGGTGAAGCCGGCCGCGGGCAGCTGGACCACCACAATCGACCAGAGCTGCCAGACCACGAAGCCCAGGAACTCGGCGAAAATGGACCAGTTGAGGTTGCGCCGGGCGATGCTGCGGCCCTGGGACTCCCACTGTTCCTTGTTCTCGGCGTCCCAGTTGGCGATCCAGCGGCCGGGGCGGTGGTCGAGGACGGGCTGGTCGAGGACGGGCTGGTTAGGGACGGGCTGGTCGAGGACGGGCTGGTTAGGGACGGGGGCCGCGGCGGGGCGGGTATCTGCGGATTGTTCAGCAGTCACAGGTGACCTCCTTGGGGGATGTTGTCCTTCCAAAGTAGGCAAGCCGCGTTTCCGGGACCGTCGCGGTTTGTTAACGTGCTGTGACGTTTGCCTATCGGCCCGTTTGTGGAGGCGTGAGGGGCAAAGTTTGGCGTAATGTGATGACCACCACGTGAGACAACCTCAGATGTCCAAATAGTGGACTATCTGTCCATTGAATGGACAGCTGGAACTATTATCAGACATATACGAATCCTCTAGCCGGACGGTCTCAAGCGCCGCCACTCCGGTCTTTATGAAAGTGCTACTACATGTCATCCACTGTTAACCTTTCGAAGCAGGGGTCCGCCCCGCCGGTGAACTCGCGAGGCCGCGTCATTGTGGCCAGCCTGGTCGGCACCACCGTTGAGTTCTACGACTTCTACGTGTACGCCACCGCCGCCGTCCTGGTTTTCCCCCGGCTCTTTTTCCCGGGTCAGAACGAAACCACCCAGCTGCTGAGCTCCTTCGCAGTCTTCGGCGTCGCGTTCGTCGCCCGCCCGCTCGGGTCCATCGTGTTCGGCCACTTCGGTGACAAGTTCGGCCGGAAGGGCACCCTGGTGGCGTCGCTGCTGACCATGGGCATCGCCACCTTCCTGATCGGTTGCCTGCCGACGGCGCTCGTCCCGGGCTGGGAATTCTGGGCCCCGGCGCTGCTGGTTGTTATGCGGTTCGCCCAGGGCCTGGCTCTTGGCGGTGAGTGGAGCGGCGCGGCCCTGCTGGCCACCGAGAACGCCCCGGCGAACAAGCGGGCCATTTACGGCACGTTCCCGCAGCTGGGTGCGCCGATCGGTTTTATCATCGCCAACGTGATCTTCCTGGTCTTCAGCTACGCACTGTCGCCGGCGGATTTCATGGCATGGGGCTGGCGTGTGCCGTTCCTGCTTAGTGCCGTTATGGTCATCATCGGCCTCTACGTCCGGCTGAAGCTGATCGAAACTCCGGCGTTCACCAAGGTGCTTGAGTCCAAGGAGGTCGCCAAGCTGCCGCTCGCCCGGGTCTTCAAGACCAGCTGGCGCCAGGTCATCCTGGGCACGTTCATCATGCTTGCCACCTACGTGCTCTTCTACCTGATGACCACGTTCACGCTGACCTACGGCACCCGGGCAGCCAGCCTGGATGCCGCCAAGGCCGCCGCGGAGAAGGCGGGCAAGCCCATGACTGAGACTGCGGCAGCCGGGTTCGTCCCCGGGCTGGGCTTCACCCGCAACGACTTCCTGTGGATGCTGATCGCCGGCGTCGTGTTCTTCGGTATCTTCACCCTGGTTTCCGGGCCGCTGGCGGAGAAGTATGGCCGCCGCAAAATGCTGCTCGCCGTGACCGGAGGGATCTTCGTTTTCGGCCTGCTGTTCGTCCCGCTCTTCAGCGGCGGCTTCGTAGGCACCATGGCACTGCTGATCGTCGGGTTCTCCCTGATGGGCCTGACGTTCGGACCTATGGGTGCGCTGCTGCCGGAACTGTTCCCGACGAATGTCCGGTACACCGGCTCCGCCATCAGCTACAACGTCTCCAGCATCCTGGGCGCAGCCGTGGCTCCGTTCATCGCCGTCTGGCTCTGGGAAATGGCGAAGGGCAGCCCCGGATTGGTGGGCGTCTACCTTACCTCCATGTCCGTTCTGACGCTGGTGGCACTGTTCCTGAGCAAGGAAACCCGCGACCTGGACTACGAGAACAACGTAGCCTGAGGCTCCTTCGGCGAGGCGCCTGATGCGCCTGGGGCGGCGAGCCTGACGCCGTCGGGGCCGCCGTCGACGCCCCTTCCCGGTTGAATCCCTCAACCGGCTCCGCGAGGTGAGACTTCGCGCCCATGATTCCCCGCAACATGGGCGCGAAGTCTCACCTCGACGGCGCTGCATCCGCCTGCCCGCGCCTGCCCGCGCCCGCGCCCGCGCCCGCCCGCGCCTGCACCCCGGCTCAGGCCTACCTGGCGTACCGCTCCACAAAGTTCCGCAGGATCTTCATCGGCTCGGTCACGCTGTGCTGCCGGGCGAGGTCCATAAGCTCCTCCGCGGAATCGGGCGGGAAGTAGCCGGCGTGGCGGTAGATGTCGATCCGGGTGGTGAGCCCGTCGGCGTCGAGCTCGGGATGGAACTGGGTAGCATAGAGGTTGGTCCGGATCCGGAACATCTGCACCGGGCAGTCGGCGGAGCTGGCGAGGAGTACGGCATGGCCCGGCAGTACGGTGCAGGCCTCCTTGTGGCCCACAAATGCGGTGAATGACTGCGGCAGGCCCTTGAGCAGCGGGTCCACCAGCCCCTCTTCAGTCACACTCACGGTCACGCCGCCGAGCCCTTCGCCGTAGGTCCGGTCGATCACGGCGCCCTGGTGCAGGCCCAGGGTGCCCACCCCGTAGCAGGCGCCGAAGAAGGGGAAGTCCTCGGCCACGATCCGGTCCAGCAGGGCGGCGAGCTGGCGCTCCACCCGGTGCTGGACGGCGGTCTTGTGCCCGGCGGGGTCGCTGGAGGTGAAAGGGCTCCCGCCGACGATCACGCCGGAGTACTCGGAGAGCTCCAGTTCAGGCAGGGGAGCGGCTTCCATCCGGATCCGGTGCAGCTGCTCTGCGGCCAGCCCGGCATAGCGCAGGTAGGCCCGGTATTCGTCTTCGGCGGCGTCGTCCTCGGCCCGGGAGGCGAGGAGCAGAAATGGCTTCACAGAACTAAGTTTGCCCCTCGCCGCGGCCGGTGCGCTATTCGGCGTCCTCGATCAGGGCGATGACGGCGCCCGCGGAGACGGTCTCGCCGGCGGATGCGGACAGCCCGGTCACGATGCCGGCCCGGTGGGCGGTGAGCGGCTGTTCCATCTTCATGGCTTCGAGCACAACCACCAGATCGCCTTCGGCTACGAGGTCACCCTCGGCGACGGCCACCTTGACGATGGTGCCCTGCATCGGGGAAGTGAGGGCGTTGCCGCTGGCCGCGACCGCGCCGCCGCCGGTGCGCGGACGCTTCTTAACCTTGGCCGGCCTGCCGCCGCCCGTGCCGCCGGTCCCGTTGCCCAGCGACGCCGGGAGCACAACTTCAAGGCGCTTGCCGCCCACCTCGACGACGACGCGCTGGCGTCCGCCGTCGTCGTCCGCTTCAGTGTCGGTGCCGGTGGGTGTCCAGGCGGGAATGTCGTTGACGAAGGCGGTCTCGATCCAGCGGGTATGGATCTTGAACGGGCCCTCGGCGGGGGCGAAATCGGGGTCGGTGACGACGGCGAGGTCGAACGGGATGACGGTGGGGATGCCCTCGACCACCATCTCCTCAAGGGCTCGGCGGGCGCGCTGCAGGGCCTGCGTCCGGGTGGCGCCGGTGACGATCAGCTTGGAGAGCATCGAGTCGAAGTTGCCGCTGATGATGTCGCCCTGCTCCACGCCGGAGTCGACCCGGATGCCGGGGCCGGTGGGGTTCAACAAGCGCGTGATGGTGCCCGGTGCGGGCATGAAGTTCCGGCCCGGGTCCTCGCCGGTGATGCGGAATTCGATCGAGTGGCCGCGGATTTCCGGGTCCCCGTAGCCGAGTTCCTCGCCGCGGGCCAACCGGAACTGCTCGCGGACGAGGTCGATTCCGGTGACTTCCTCGGAGACGCAGTGCTCCACCTGGAGGCGGGTGTTGACTTCGAGGAAGGAGATGGTGCCGTCCTGGCCTACGAGGAATTCGCAGGTGCCGGCGCCGAGGTAGCCTGCTTCCTTGAGGATGGCCTTGGAGGATTCGTAGATCCGGCGGTTCTGCTCTTCGGTAAGGAAGGGGGCGGGGGCTTCTTCGACGAGTTTCTGGTTGCGGCGCTGCAGCGAGCAGTCGCGGGTGGAGACCACCACCACGTTGCCATGGGCGTCGGCGAGGCACTGCGTCTCGACGTGGCGCGGGGCGTCCAGGAAGCGTTCGATGAAGCACTCGCCGCGGCCGAAGGCGGCGACGGCTTCGCGCACGGCGGATTCGAAGAGTTCCGGGATTTCCTCGCGGGTGCGGGCCACCTTGATGCCGCGGCCGCCGCCGCCGAAGGCTGCCTTGATGGCAACGGGCAGGCCGAATTTGTCCACGAACTCGAGGATTTCCTCGGCGGATTCCACCGGGTCGGCGGTGCCTGGAACCTGCGGTGCGCCCACCTTTTCGGCGATGTGGCGGGCCTGGACCTTGTCGCCCAGGGCGGAGATCGAGGCGGGGGAGGGGCCGATCCAGGTGATGCCGGCGTCGATCACTCTGGCGGCGAACTCGGCGTTTTCGGAGAGGAAGCCGTAGCCCGGGTGGATCGCGTCGGCGCCGGAGCGCTGCGCCACCTCGATCAGTTTGTCCATCACGAGGTAGGACTCGGCGGCGGTGTTCCCGCCGAGCGCGTAGGCCTCGTCGGCGAGTTTGACGTGCAGCGCGTCACGGTCCGGGTCCGCGTAGACCGCCACGGAGGCGATCCCTTCATCGCGTGCGGCGCGGATGATCCGCACCGCGATTTCGCCGCGGTTGGCGATCAGCACCTTGCTCATCGGACGTGCACCCGGCGGGGTGACTGCGGCGGTGCCGGCCTGGGCTGACGGCTGCACGGGATTTGCGGACTGCTCCGAATTTGCTGACAAGGCGTCTCCTTCTTTCCTTCAGGGAGCCTAGCGCGGTTTTGTGGGTTCCGCCGATAGTACTTGCGGATTCCGCGCGTAAACCGCCCAACCTTTGTAGGGTTGCTACAAAGGTCTGCGAATTAGCTCACTCGGCGCGGATCAGTGCGGGATCCGCGGCGCCGGTTGTCCACAGCTCGGTGATACTTACCCGGGCCTGGCCCAGCAGCCCGCGGAGGGTGGAAATGGACAGCCCGACGACGGCGTGCGGGTCGCCGTCGACCTTGCGGATGAAGGCCCCGCCATAGCCGTCGATCGTGAACGAGCCGGCGCACTGCAGCGGCTCTCCGGTGGCGATGTAGGCGTCAATTTCCGCGGCGCTCATCTCCATGAAGTGGACCTCGGCTGAGGTGACGTGGCCCAGGGTCGCGCCGGAGCCGGCACCTGCCTCGTTGCCGCCGTCGGCCTCCGTGTCTCTGCAGTCGACCAGCCAGTGGCCGGTGTGCAGCACACCCTTGCTGCCGCTCATCCGGCGCATCCGCTCCCGGGCGACGTCGGCCGTGTACGGCTTGCCGTGCGCCTCGCCGGCGAACTCGAAGACCGAATCGCAGCCGATCACCAGCGCGCCTTCGGCCTCCGGCAGCGAGGCCACGGCCTCGGCCTTGGCGCGGGCCAGGAGCAGGGCCGTGTCGTGCGGGTCGGTCACGCCGTAGCGGGCCTGGACGGCGTCCTCGTCCACATCGGAGACGAGGATCTGGTGCCGGATGCCGGCGTCGGTCAGCAGCTTGGTGCGGGCGGGGGACTGGGAGGCAAGAATGAGGCGGGTCACCGCTCCAGCCTAATCCACCGCGGTAGAGCAACGCGGGGTCACGTACGGCCCATGCGGCGGCTTTGGATGGGCGCTAAGTGACCCCGCGTTGCTTGAGCCTTTTTGGCGTGGCAAGTCCGCACACCTGGCGGCGCTGGTCAGTCGGGGATCGGTGTGTGGACGGCAGCCGTGCGCCACATCAGCCACCCCCACCACACCTGGGCTCCTCCGAAGACGACCGCGGACAGCGGACCTGCGACAGGCACGAAGGGTCCGCCCAGGGCCAGGAAGGCCGGTCCGCTGATCGCGAGCAGTAGACCGGGAGCGCGGTGGAAGTCACCCGCCCGTGCTGCAGCGGCGCCCAGCATCGCCAGCCCCAGAGGCCAGCCGAGCGCGAGGATGCCTGTGCCGATGAACAGCGGGGAACTCAGCAGCGGCCCGTCCAGCGCCAGGAGCTCCGGAGCTCGGGTCGCCAGCACAGGGAACACGATGGCCTCGGCCGCTGCAAGCCCGGCCGCCCCGACCACTCCGACGAGCGTGACGATCAGCCCGGGCTGACCCAGGCGGCCCAGCCTATTCTCGTGGCTGGCGACGAGGCCGGCAGCGCCGATGAGAGCCAGGATGAAAACGAATACACCGATTGCGTGCAGCGCGGTCCAGGCCCCGAAGCCCCGCACAACTTCGTCGACGGGCTGGGTGAACAGACTGGGATGCCACGGCAATGCGGTCGCGACAACCCGCTCACCGCCAGCGAGACCGCTGACACCCGCACGGAAACATGCAAGCTGCTCATGCCGCCATTCGAGTGCGGGTGGACCCGATGCGGGTGGACCCGAAACCGTCCGCTCAGCGACCGTCCTGCACGCCGTCGCCATCTGGAGCACCTTATTGGGAGACATGCCCCGGGCCCCACGCGGCCACCGCTGCTCACGCGAAGCGGCGCGTTAGATGCACAGTCACCTCGTCGCCGACGTCCTTCGCCAGCACTTTCCGGAACGCAGCCCGGAGTGGCATCATGTGCGTGCCGCCACCCACAGGCAGCATGGTTGCCTCGTAGTCGTGGCCGTCGACGGTGCCTCCGATTTTGACGGACTTGCCTGTGCCGAAGAACTCGGCGGAGTCGGGCATCTGCACGCAGAGCCAGCCGCTGTTTCCATCGGTTATCACGTTCGCACTGAAGGTGGTGTCAATGGGCTGCGCGGTCTTATTCGTGTTCGTCATTGTTGGTCTTTCTCGTGTCGATCCTGATAGGTCCGGGGTGGTCCCACTGTCAGGTAACTGTCAGGAGCGAGAACGCTGTGCGAAGGCCGCGGCCCCCGATCCAGTGAGTTCGTTCGCAGCTACGGGCCGTCCTGATGCGGCAAGCAGAAGGACTATGGCGGGGCCGCGGACCTCTTGGCCCGTGCCGTGTTCGAAGGCCGCGTCGGAGGCAACCAGTCGCCATCCTTCAGCACGTTCCTTGCCGCCTCCCATCTTCTCAGTCGTCTTTAGCTGGTAGCTCAGTGCGGTGATTACGTGGGCGGCCGGGTAGTCGCGGCTGATACCTACAGGGCGGCGGATGTCCTCCCCGTGGACGAACGCTTCGACCAGCCGAGTGGCGAGCGGCGCCGGGGGGCCGGTTGTCCGAGTGAGCACGGCGCGAAACTCAGCCAGCGTGCGACCAGGATCGTCAGCGCGTTCCCTTGCTACCCCTGCGGCGTTGTCCCGGTCGAAGTCGAAGCCGACAGCGACCATGCTGCGGACGAACCCCAGGCGGGTCGTCTTCGCGGTATCGACGAGATGGGCCACGACGTCGTGAACGTCCCAATCGGGACAAGGCGAGGGCCTCTGCCACTGTTCTGGTCGCAGCATCTCGAGGTCGCGAATCAGCGCCCGACGTTCGTCGTGCACCACAGGCCAGATGACGGAGCCGAGTCGCGAGTTCATTTCACTACTAAAACAAAAGCGGACATTCTTGGCAATTAGACGATATGAAGTGAGGGTGGCCCAGCGCCGCTGTCGCGCAGAACTTACGGCACGTACAACGACGGGTGTTCCTCAGCTCATGCGCTCGACTTCATCGGAGAGCGCTGGGCGCTCGTCACCGTGCGGGAACTGATACTTGGACCCAAGCGCTTCGTAGACACCCAACGCGACATCCCGGGGATCGGGCCGGCGGCGCTCTCCCCGCGCTTCCAGGACCTTAAAGAGGCAGGCAGTGGTGCGCCGCAAACTGCACATGCCCATGCACACGACAATGTACGACCTTACGGACTGGGGGCGTGACCTCGAGACCGTCAACACCGCCCTGTCGCCATGGGCAGTTCGCTCACCGTGGCCACCGCTCGACGCCGATATGAGCCCCGATACGCTCGTCTTGGAAATGCGGGCACACACGCGACCGCTCGCCCAAAGCGCACGGAGTCGGCGGGTCGCGCCCAAGCTTACAGATTCCCGCGTCGCCCCTACCGGGAGCCTCGACGCACTCGTCAACAGCGCGACATCAGCATGGAAAACCCTCATCATCAGCGGAGATCCGCTCGAAAACTGCAAGGACATCGCGTTTGAAGGGGACGGGGAGGCTGTCCTTGCCCTGCTCGACGTCACCCGGCCTTAAGCCACGATCAAGCCCGGACCATGAGATTTAACGGCAGTGGCCGACTTTAGGGACCCGCAGTTTCCGTCCCGGTGCGGGCTCTCTCAGCGACAATTCTCGGTATGACCAGTTATACTCGGAACCATGAAGACCGCAATTTCGATTCCCGACAGCGACTTCGAACGCTTCGAGCGGGTCGCTGCGCGACATGGCATGAACCGGTCCGAGTTCTTCCGGCGCGCCGGCCGCCGTCTTGTCACGGAGCTTGAGGGCGAAGCGGAACTGACGGCGCTAGCGAACTCGGTGATCAAACGCGCCGGGCAGCCCTCCGCGGACAGCCCGTTCCTGCATGAGTCGGCGCGCACGATGCTCGAACGCACCGACTGGTGATCTCGCACGGCGACGTCGTTTGGGTCGACTTCGGTTCGCCCCGCGGATCAGAACCAGCAAAGCGTCGGCCGGCCGTTGTCGTGCAGGAGGATTGGTTGCTTGCCACCCAGATCACGACGGTCCTCGTCGTGCCACTGACGTCGAACGTCGCACTGGAAGCCTTCCCGGGTAACGTGCTGATACCGGTCGACGCTTCCGGTCTCGGCAAGGACTCCGTCGCGGTGGTGTCGCAGATCGGTCCGGTCAGCCGCGAGTTCCTCGAACCGGACCCCGTCGGGCACGTGCCCAGTTACGTACTCTCCAAGGTCGCGGCCGGCATCCGCCTGGCTATGGGCATCTGATCGCGTATTCCGCCTGCGCAGGCGCCAGTACCGACCGGCTTACGCAACTGCCGCTGAGCTCTTGCGCGAGTACCAGAGTGATAAAACCAAAGCTGTACCCCAAATAAATGAAGAACAATGGATCCCATAGCCATGCGTGGCCAATCATGGCGTTGACGTCATAGGGCGGGGGCGAGGGGAGGTGCGAATCGCTTTTGCGCTGCCTGCTTGGTCATCCCGAGTGTCGTGCCGATGCTCTGCCAGGTAGCGCCAGCGTTCCGGGCCCAAGCGTTCCTTGTCCGAGAACTACGAAGGCTTGCATGCCGCCGATTATGATCAGGGCGACATCGGCCCTGCGGTCCGGTACGGAGGCCAGAATCATGACAACGGAGAGCACGCCCAGTCCGGCCATCGACGGTCCGGCTCCGAACCGAAGCCGTTTCTCCCGCGCCGATGACACTATGGGCTAGTTCACCGGGCCTTCGCATCCATGTCGAGGAATCGCCCGGCATGGACGACGGACGGCACCCCAACGCACGCAGTGTGGTCCGGACCTTATTGTTGTTACCCGTCGCGTTATTTGACTGTGGCGGCGTCACGTCCGGTGATGACGGGCCGGGCATAGAAATGCCCCGCCGGCGGGTTCCGGCGGGGCGT